>CAKNAO010000023.1 GCA_929200685.1 uncultured bacterium
ATATAAAGATGAACTAGATTGTATTTTTGTTAATGAGAATTTTAAAAATGTTAAATTATCTTCAAAAAAAATAAGTAATTTAACTAAATTTTTTAAAAGTGAAACTGGAGGTAAAAATTTTAAATTAAATGATAAAAATTTTATCTCTAAAAAAAACTCTAAAATAATATTTTTTTAATTTAAAATTAATATATGATTGAAAATAAAATAAAAGAAAAAATTGAATTTTTTTTATTTAAAAAATGAAAAATTAAGAAAAAAGTTGAAATTACAAAATCAAAAAATCATGCTGATTTTTCCACAAATATTGCAATGCAAATTTCTTCTATTTTAAAAGATTCACCAATTAATATTGCTAATGAAATTGCTAAGAATATAAAAATTAAATCAATTAAAAAATTTGAAATAGCTAATCCTGGTTTTATTAATTTTTTCTTAAATGAAAATGCATTTTTTAATATTATAGAAAAAATCATTAATGAAAAAGAAAATTATGGTAAAAATAATCAAGGAAAATATATTAATGTTGAATATGTTTCTGCAAATCCAACTGGTTTTCTTCATATAGGACATGCACGTGGAGCAGTTTTGGGTTCTAGTCTTGTAAATATTTTAAAATTTGCTGGCAATAAAGTAGATTCAGAATATTATCTTAATGATACTGGTAATCAAGTTGATATTTTAGCAAAAACTGTTCAATTTAGATATCTTCAAGAGCTTGGTCAAAATGTAAAAATTCCTGAAAATATTTATAAAGGCAAAGATATAATTTATGTTGCTAAAAAATTTGTAAAAAAATATAAAGATTCATTAAAAAATGAAAAATTTAATAGATTTAAATTAGAATCTAAAAATATTCTTTTAAAAAAAATAAAAAAAGATCTTAAAAAATATAAAGTTTATTTTGATATTTTTACAACTGAACAAGAAATATTGGATAAAAACTTAATTAAACCAACAATTAAAAAACTTGAAAAAAATATTTATATTAATAAAGGTGCTTCTTGATTAAAAACTACTAATTTAGGAGATGATAAAGATAGAGTTTTAATTAAAAGTAATGGTCAATTTACTTATTTTATGCCTGATCTTGCATTTCATAATCTTAAACTTTCAAGAGGTTATGATGAATTAATAAATATATGAGGAGCAGATCACATCGGATATATTTCACGCATGAAAATAGCATTAAAATATCTTGGACTTTCAAGTGATAAACTTGATATTTTGATAGTACAACTTGTTAAATTATTAAAAAATGGAAAAGAATTAAAAATGTCTAAACGTCTTGGAACATCATATACAATTCAAGATTTTTTAGAAGAAGTTTCAATTGATGCAGCAAGATGGTTTATGATTGATAGATCAAATAATTCAGAATTTATTTTTAATATTGATTTTGCTAATTCAAAAAATAAAAATAATCCAGTTTTTTTAGTTCAATATACTCATGCAAGAGCAAATCAACTTATTAATAAATCAAAAAAATATAAAATTAATGGAGAATATAGTTTAAAAGAAAAAAAAATAATTAATTTATTAAATAAATTTCCAAATCTTATTATTTTAATTTCCAATAATCACAAAGTTAATTTGCTTCCGCAATATTTAATTGAACTTTCAAATGAATTTAATTCATGATATTCTAATTCCAAAATAATTGGAAATAAAAATGAAACTATTCAAGTTAAACTTGTTAAGGCAACAAAAATTGTTTTAAAAAATGGATTAAATTTATTAGGTATTAATGCTCCTAAAATTATGTAATTTTTTAATATGTTAAAATTAAATTGTGAGGAAAAATTAAAGCGATGAAAGAAAAAGCATATAATTTTCTTTTAAATAAAGAAAAAGAGACTTTTTTTAATATTTTTAATTATGTAGAGAATGAATGTAGAGATTTTTGATTAAAAAGATGAAAAAAAAATTTTAAAGAAATTAAAAGAGCAAAATTAGGTGAACTTTATGTTCTTCTTACAATTGATGGTGATTTTAAACAACTTTTATCAGGTGATTGAATACTATCAAAATATGTTGATTAAAAAATATTGTCTTTTTATTTTTAAAGTATAATTAATTTAGTTTTGTTTTTATTTAAAGGAGAAAAAATGGGTTTAGTTAGTGCTAAACAGATGATGAAAAAAGCATTTAAAGAAAAGTGAGCAGTACCTCATATTAATACAAATAATTTAGAATGATCAAGAGCAATTTTAGAATCTGCTCAAGAATTAAATTCACCAATAATTATTGCTACTTCTGAAGGTGCTATTAGATATATGGGTGGAATGAAAACTGTTGTTGGAATTGTTAAAGGTTTGATAGAGGAATTAAATATTACTGTTCCAGTAGCACTTCATTTAGATCATGGAACATTTGAAGGAGCAAAAAAGGCCATTAAAGAAGGCTATACCTCTATAATGTATGATGGTTCACATGAAATTTTTGAAAAAAATTTACAAAATTCAAAAAAAATTATTGAACTTGCTAAAGAAAAAAAACAATCAATAGAAGTAGAGATAGGAACTATTGGTGGTGAAGAAGATGGAATGATTGGAAATGGTGATTTAGCTGATTTAAAAGAAATTTCTAAAATGTCAAAACTTGGACCAGACATGATTGCTGCTGGTATTGGAAATTTTCATGGTCCATACCCAAAAGATTGAAAAACACTTTCATTTAAAACTCTTGAAAATTTAAAAAAAGTAACTGGTAGAGCAATTGTTTTACATGGTGGTTCTGGAATTCCAAAAGAACAAATTGAAAAAGCTATTTCAATGGGTGTAAGCAAAATTAATGTTAATACTGATCTTCAACAAGCTAATGCAAAAGCAATTAAAAAATTTGTTATTTCTGGTAAAATTGATAAAGATAAAAATTTTGATCCTAGAAAACTTTATGCAGATGGTTTTCAAGCATTAAAAGAAGTTGTTAAATATAAAATTAGACAATTTGGTTCAGAAAATAAAGCTTAATAAAAAATATTTTAAATATTTTTTATATATGTAATTATGAGGTTAATAAAAATATTATTAATATTTTTTATATTATTTTTTCCAATATCTTGTTCTAACAATATAAAAAATGTTTATATTACACATGTTTATGATGGGGATAGTTATTTTGATTCTAACAAAAATAAATATAGACTTTTTGGTATTGATACACCAGAACTTAGAGATAAAAATTTAAATTTTACTAAAGGAATAAAATATTTTTATGCATTTCAAGCTAAAAAGAAAGTTGAAGAATTTATACTTAATAAAAAAGTTAAAATTCAAAAAATTAAAATTGACAAATATAATAGACAAATTGTTAAAATTTGAATTAATAAAATTGATATTTCATTATTGCTTATTAAGTCTGGTTTAGCAATAGTTTCATATATTGATTTAAATAAAAAATCACCTTTTTATACAAGTGATTTTAAATACTATAAAACACTTTTAAACTTACAATATAAAGCTTATAATGAAAATGTTGGTATTTGAAAACACAAAAATAGTATCAAAGATATTTTTACAAATTAAAAATATTAATATGTTAAAATATCTATACAATTAAAATTTTAAATATTATTAATTAAAGAAAGAGTTATTATGAAAAAAGGCATTCATCCTGAAACATATAGAAATGTTGCATTTAAAGATATTACTTCAGGTAAAATTTTTGTTTTAAAATCAACTATAAAAACAGATGAAAGTATTGAATATGAAGGTAAAAAATACCCATTATTTATTATCGATACATCTTCTGCTTCGCATCCTTTTTATACTGGTTCAAACACATCTTCTAAATTAGATGGTCGTGTTGAAAGATTTAAAAAAAGATTTGCTGCTGTTTCACAAAAAAAATAAATTTAAAAAATTATTTTTTATTAATTTTTTTACTTTTTTTACTTCAAGTTCTTGTAATTCCGTAGGCAATTCCTAAAACAGATAAAAATATTAAAAGCAATATAAGAACAATAGCACTACCTCTTTCTCCTCTAGTTTTAACAATTCACACAGAAACCCCAACATAAATACTAATCATTACTACTAAAACAATTATTACACTTCAATACATTTTTTTATATTTCAACCTCCTAAATTATTATAATAGATATTTCAAAATTACCAAATTTTTTATTATTTTGACTTAAATAATAGAAGATTTTAATATCATTTTTTTTAAAAATTATTTTTTTTAAAAAAGATTCAAACATAATTATTCCAACTATTGTTTCATATTCATTTAAAATCATTTTATTTATTTCTAAATTAATTGTTGATGGTCCTGCAAATATATTTACTTTTTTTTTAGAAATTTCAATTCTATTCATGATATTTTTAGAAGGTTCTCTAAATTCAAATATTTTCATATTATTTTCATTAATAATTTTAACTGGTGCTTGAAATTCAATTATCTTTTTTTCTTTTTCTAAAGTTGCAATTGATTTAAAAATAATTTTCATAGTTAGATTATAGCATTATAAAATTGATATAATTATTAAAAAGAAAATGGGTATAAATGATTGTAAAATCTTATATAAATGGTAATTTTATTAAAACTAAAAACATTGTGAAAGTATATGGTCCACTTAAAGATCATGTTGGTAGTTTTTATAATTTAACTAACAAACAAATTAACAATGCTTTTATTGCAGCTAGAAAAGCTCAAAAAAATTGAGAAAATCTTGCAATTGAAAAAAGAATTAATTATATAAAAAAATTTATAAAAAAACTAGATTTTTATAAAGAAAAAATTGCAAATATAATTGTTAAAGAAATTGGTAAACCATATAAACAATCTTTAAGAGAAGTAGAAAGATCTATTGAAATTTTTTTAGACACAATTGAAGAATATTTAAAACAATATAAAATACAAATAAATTTTAAAAAAGAAAATAAAAAAGTAACAATAATTAAAAAGGCATTAGGAGTTATTTCTTTAATTGTACCTTTTAATTTTCCAATTAATTTATCCATTTCTAAAATTGCTCCTGCTCTTATAACTGGTAATACAATCGTTATTAAAGTAGCAACTAATGGAACTATTTCAGCAAGTTGATTGGCAAAAATTGCTGATGAAATTCAACTTCCAAAGGGAGTTTTTAATTTAATAACTGCAAAAGGAAAAGATATTGGTAATACTATGTTTTCAAATAAAGAAATTAATGGTTTAAATTTAACAGGAAGTATAAAAAGTGGAATTAAAGCTTCAAAAGAATCTTCAATGGCAATTCAAGTATTGGAATTAGGTGGAAAATCACCAGCAATAGTATTAAAAGATGCTGATCTTGAACTTGCTTCTGACGAAATTATTAAAGGAGCATTTCTTTATTCTGGTCAAAGATGTACAGCAATAAAAAGAGTTTTAGTTGATGAAAAAATAGAAAACAAATTAATTAAATTGATTGTAAAAAAAACTAACAAATTAAAAGTGGGTCCTGCTATTGAAGACAATGATATTGTTCCATTAATTAATGATTCAGCAAAAAAATTTGTTGTTTCATTAATTGAAGATGCTAAAAATAAAAATGCAATTCTACATAATAAATACAAAGTAAAAGATAATTTAGTTTATCCATTAATTATTTCTAATGTAAATAAAAATATGCTTATTTATAAAAAAGAACAATTTGGTCCAATACTTCCAATAATTACTTTTAAAACAAAAGATGAAGCAATTAAAATTGCTAATGATACTGAATATGGTCTTCAAGCCTCTTTATTTACAAGTAATGTTGAAAATATTAAAGATTTTTATAATATTGAAACTGGTTCATTAAATATTAATTCTTCTCCACAAAGATCACCCGATAAACTTCCTTTTACTGGAGTAAAAAATTCTGGATTAAATATTCAAGGGATTAAATATTCAATTGAATCAATGACAAGAACATTTAATATTGTTAAAAAAATAAATTAAAATAATAATTTTAAATAAAAAATATTATTTTAATCTTTTTAAAATTAATTCTTCACCAAATAAATAAATTGCTTTTGCTAATTCTGGACCATGTTTTTGATAAGTTGTAATCATTCTTATTGGCATAAATAAGTCTTTACCACTTTTACCAGTAATTTCTTTAGTTTTATTAATTGCATTTTGGATATTTTCCAAAGTAAATTTTTTTTCATTTATTAACTTACTAAATGTTTTTGTGACTTCATTTTTTTTATTTTTTTTAATAGTTAAATCATTATAAATTTTAAATGCTTCTTGAATTTGTTTATAAGTAATAGCATTTTGTTTATAAGTATTAATAAATAATTTTTTTCAATCATTACTTTTATTTTTTAAATCTAGTTTATTTTCAATTTCTTTATCATTTTGATTTTTAATGTATTCTTTTGAAAATCAATTCATTTTTTTAATATCAAATTTAGATGTTGATTTTGAAAGTCTATCACTACAAAATGATTCAATAATTTCTTTGTGACTCATAATTTCTTTTGCTTTAGGATGGGTTCAACCTAAAAGAGTTAAAAAATTAAAAATTGCATGAGGATTGTATTCTTCTTTTTTGTAATCTTCAATAAATTGTTTTAATGAAATATCTCTTTTGGATAATTTTTTACCCTCAATATTAGTTATTATTGTTGTGTGTCCAAATTTAGGAGTTTTTCAATTTAATAAATCATAAAGAACTAGTTGTTTTGGTGTGTTTGTAATATGTTCTTCACCTCTTATTACATGTGAGATTTGCATATCATAATCATCAACAACTACTGCAAAATTATAGGTTGGATAACCATTTTGTTTTTTAATCACAAAATCACCAATATCATTAGTATTAACAGTTATTTTTCCTCTAATCATATCATTTCAAGAATAATTTTTATTTTTAGGAAGTAAAATTCTTATAGAATATTGATTATTTTGTTTTCTTTTGTTTTTTTCTTTATCAGAAATTTTTAATCATTTTTTGTTATATCTAAATGAATAAATACCTTTTTTTTGTTGTTCTTTTTTTTGTTTTTCAAGTTCTTCTGGTAGATCATAAGCTTTATAAGCAAAACCTTTTTTGATCATAAAATTAATAATTTCATTATATCTTTTTAATTTTTCACTTTGTCTATAAGGACCATATTTAGGATTAGGTTTTTCTGGTGATTCATCTGGAATAATTCCTAATCATTTTAAATTATTAATTTGAGATTTTTCTCCTCCTTTAAAATTTCTATTAATATCAGTATCTTCAATCCTGACAATAAAATCACCATTATTATGTTTTGCATATAAATAACTAAATAAAGCTGTTCTTGCTCCACCAATATGAAGTTTACCAGTTGGTGAAGGTGCATATCTAGTTCTAATTCTTTTCATATGCTTATTTTATCATTTATAATAAACATATTATGGAAAAACAAATGTATAATTCCTTATTAACTATAAAAAATAAATATGAAGAATTAGAAAATAAATTAAATTCACCTCAAATTTTAAATGATATTAAAAAATATACTTCTTTATTAAAAGAAATTAATTCTTCTAAAGAAATAGTTTTTGTTTTTAAAAAATATTTAGATTATGAAAATACAAAAAAAGATGCAACTAATATTTTAAGAAATGAAGTAGATATTGAATTAATAAAAATGGCTCAAAATGAAATTGATAAAGCAAATAATCAAATGCCTAATTTAATAGAAAAACTTAAAATTCTTCTTCTTCCTAAAGATCCTAATGATGAAAAAAATGTAATTATAGAAATAAGGGGAGCAGCCGGTGGAGATGAAGCTAATATTTTTGCTGGTAATTTATTTGAAATTTATAAAAAATGAGCATTTAATAATTCAATGAAATTAACTTTACTTGATTCTTCAGTTGGTTATTCAGGTGGATTTACTTTACTTGTTTTTAAAGTTGAAGGTGAAAAAGCTTATTCCAAACTTAAATATGAATCTGGAGTTCATAGGGTTCAAAGAGTTCCAACAACTGAAACTCAAGGCAGAATCCACACTTCTACAGCAACAGTAACAGTTATGCCAGAAGCTGATGAAACTGTTGAAATTGAAATTAATAAATCTGATATTAAAAAAGATACATTTAGAGCTTCAGGAGCAGGTGGTCAACACATTAATACTACTGATTCAGCCGTTAGAATTACTCATATTCCAACAGGAATTGTTGTTCAATCTCAAGATGGACGTTCTCAAATTTCCAACAATGAAATTGCTATGCAACAACTTAAAACAAAACTTTATGAATTAGAAATTAGAAAAAAACAAGAAAAATCTTCAGACTTTAGAAAACTTGCGGGTTCAGGTGCAAGAAGCGAAAAAATTAGAACTTATAATTATCCTCAAGATAGAGTTACTGATCATAGAATTTCTTTTTCTACTTCATTAAAAAATATACTTGATGGAAAAATTGAACCAATAATTAATGCTTTACTTGCTTTTGAACAAGAAGAAAAAATTAAAGAAGCTAGAATATAATTTTTCTTTTTTAAAGTAATATAATTTATTTATTAAAGGAGAAAAATGAAAATAGCATTATATGATTCAAAAAAATACGATAAAAAAACTTTTAGACATTTTAATAAAAAACATATAATTGATTTTTTTAGAATAGAACTAAAACCACACACAGCTTCAAGAGCTAAAGGATATGATGCGGTTTGTGCATTTGTTAATTCAAATGGTTCAAGAGAAACATTTAAAGAACTTAAAAAAGCAGGTGTAAAATATTGATTTCAAAGATCCGCTGGATATGATAGAGTGGATTTAAAAGCTGCTAAAGAAATGGGAATAAGAGTTTTTAGAGTTCCTTCTTATTCACCAGAAGCAGTTGCTGAACATGCAATGACTTTATTAATGGCTTTAAATAGAAACATTCATCTTGCTTCAAATAGAACAAAAATTGGTAATTTTTCATTAGATGGACTTCAAGGAGAAACAATTATAAATAGTGTTATTGGCATTATGGGTGTTGGAAAAATTGGGCAATGTTTTATTAAAATTTGTAAAGGTTTAGGAGCAAAAGTAATTGTTTATGATGATTTTGCAAAAGAAAAATTTCCACAAAATGCTAAAAAATTTGATTTTGAATATGTTGACAAAGAAACATTATTTAAAAAATCAGACTATATATCTCTTCATATGCCGCTTTTAGAAACAACTAAACATATTATTAATAAAGAAGCAATTAAAGATATGAAACCTAATGTATTAAT
>CAKNAO010000024.1 GCA_929200685.1 uncultured bacterium
AATAGTTTTAATATTTTTATGTTCAATGTTAACATTATGATTCATAAATTATCCTCTTTTAGATTTGCTATCTAAAACTTTCAACATGTATAACTCAAGTTTTGATTCTAAATCACCTTTTTTCATAATTTCAGTAATTGTAAGACCAATTTTTTCCTTTTTTTTCAATATTTTTACTTTATGTTTTAAATCTTTAAAATTTTGTTTTTTAATTCAATCACTCTCTAAAATATTTTTGAGTTTCAAATCTGTTCAAACACTTATATTTCCTTTATCATTTGAATTAATAATTGGAAATAATAAAAATAATTTTTTTATATTTTCATTTTTATCAACTAAAACAAGTTTTGCCGCAAAAGGAACATGAATTTCATTTTTTCTAATTCTTTTTTTATATTTTGTAGTTATAAGTTGAACAATTTTTGCACTATAAGAAGTAGTTTTTTCATATGAACTCAATTCTAATTTAATCATTTTTTGTTCCCCTTTTAGCAAGTTGAGTCATAAATATTAACTCTTCAGTATTTTTCTTTATGTTTGCTTTGTTAACCTCTTTTTGTTTTAAGTCAATTAGTTTATCAATATTTTTAATTGAATTTTCATTTTTAATAAGTTTTTCTTTCAAATAATAAAAACGAGTTTCGATGATAAGAGCATGAGTAATTTTTGAGACATAAATACTAAGTAGTGTATCAATACAAGAAATAATAGAAGGATAAAAAACTTGCTTTTCATTTAATATTTTTGAAGAATTTGAATATTTAATGTCAAGTTCTTCAATTGGAAAAATATTTATCCTACCTTTTGTACTTCGAGAAGAATCAAGAAGAAATGTTATTTTATCAACTTCATTTGATAAAACCATTTTAGTTAATAAATTACCAATTTTATCTTCAAGACCAGTAATTTTTTCATCAACAAAAATAGTTTCATAATTATTTTTCTTTGCAAATTTACTAGCTGCAAAACCAATACAAATTAAATAATCATTTTTATGATTATAATTATTAAAAAGAATTTTTGAAAATTTTACTATGTTTGTAGTTAAAATTTCTTTTTCTGGAGTAATAAAAATTCAAATATTTCTAATTGGTTTAGATTTATATTTTTTGATTTGTTTGTTTTTAATATTATATTTACTTCTAGCCAAATTAATCATTTCTTTTGAAACAAAAGCAACATCTAAAAATCTTCTTGATATTTTATTAGCTTTTTCTAATTTTTGTAAAGTATCAAATTTAGAAATTTCAACAATTTCTTTTAATTTTTTTAAATTTTCAATTTGATTTTGTTGTTTTTGTTTATCCATTATTTTACCCTTTGTATTTTGAACTTTCAAGAATTATAGTTTTATCATTCATTTTTGTTAATAATAATCCTTCATAAAGTTTAATTAATGAACCATTATTTATTTTTTCTTCAATTAAATCTGCATAAAAATTTCTTTTTTCACCTTCAAATGGAGAAAAATGCATATTTTTAACATAATCTAAAACTAAAAATTTTTTATATTTTTTATTAGTAAACTTAATAAAATTATTTTTTAATTTTAATGAATAACCAGATACAAGAGCATAAATTTGAATTTTATAAAGTTCATCAATTAATTCTTGATTAAATTTTTCATCATAATAAACAAATATGGCTTTAATAATTGATTTAATATCAATAGGTTCTTCTTTTTGAATTAATTTTTCATATAAAGCAATTTCATTATAAATTGATTTTTTCTTTTTATAATAATTAGAACCATGTTCTATTTTTTCAATTATTTTTTTAATAAGTCTTTTTTTTCTTTTTGGAATATAAACATTTTTGTATGAAAATTCAATATTTGGATTTTGACCTCTAAATTTAAAACTTGAATGATTAATTTTTTTAATTTCAATTTCTTTAAAATGACTTTCTTCAATTAAATTTTCCCTTTTAAGAGCATCTAATTCTTGTTGTTGTTTAATTTGATTCATTAAAAGTTCTTTTTGAATTTTAATTTCTTCTTCTTGTAAATTTTCTCTAAAAAGTTTAAGTTCTATTTCTTTTTCTACTTGAATTAGTTTATTTTTATTAATTTCTTCTTTTCTTTTTTTAATCTTTTCTTCTTTATCAAGCATTTCAATTTTTTTAAGTTTTATTTTTTTTTCTTTTGCTTGTTCAAAAGAATTTAATATTTTTTTCTTAGATTCTGCTATTTCATCATTAACTTGAATTTCAAAATCAGTACTTTCTTTTTCTAATTTTGCAAGTTCTTCAAGATTAGAATTTTCAAATTTAACTTTTTTAAGTTTAATATTTTTCATTTCTTCATCAATTTTTTGATTAATTAATTTAACATTTTTTTTATGTTTAATAATAAGTTCTTTTCTTTTATTAGCAATTTTTTGTTTTGCAAGTTTAATTCTTTCTTTATTTTTTTGTTTTTCTTCTTTTAAAAATACTAAATTCTCTTTTAGTTTTTTTGTAAGTTCATTAACATCTTTTTGAAATTTAGAATCAACTTCAACTTGTTTTTTGTGTTTTTCTTTTTCTTCTTTTTTAAGAATAATTTGAAGTTTTTTTTCTTTTTCTTTAGCTAATTTAAGATCATTTTTATATTTAGAAATTGCTTTTTTTCTTTCTATTTTTGCTTTATTAATTTCAAATTTTGTCTTTAGTTTATTTTTAATTTGTTGTATTTTTTTATTATTAATCATATTTTTCCTTTATTTTTTTATTTTGAGATAAATTTTTGTTTTTTGTTAAATTTATTAAATTAGATTTTTTTGGTATTTTTTTCTCTTTTTTATTAAAACTATTAATTAACAATGTTGTTCTAAATCATGAAAAAGTTGTTTTAATCAATAAAGCAACTGCTGAAGATATTAATGACATATTTACTATTTCTGTTCAATTAAAAAAACTTTTTAACAAATCTCCTAATTCACCATATTGTTTTGATAATCAAGACAAGATGATTATAATAGAACAAACAAAAATAAATGAACTAATTGATAAAACTTCACTTAAACTATCATTACTTTTTTTAAAAATAATAAGTAAACACAAAATATTAGTAGAAACAATAGTCACTAATATTGTTCAATTAAAATCTAAATAAAACTTGTAATAATATTCAAAAATTAGTTTATTGATTCATAAAAATAAAAAAGAAATAGAAATAATTATTTTAAAAATTTTAAAAGATGAAAGTTCTGTATTTTTAAAAAAAGAAAAAAATGTACAAATTAAAATTAAAATTATAGGAAAAAACATAAATCATAAATTAAATTCATCAAAATTAACAAATTGATAATCTTTTATAAATCAAAATGTAAATGGAGTAATTCAAATTGCTGATGATAAATAATATACACTATAATCTTTTTTTAAATTAAGTGCTGATTTTGAAAATTGAAATTTAATATAAAGTCTTTGAAAAAAAGAAAAAAGAAAAATAATTGTAAGTGAAACTAAATATGTCATTTGAACATAACTATCAATATGTAACTTTTCATTTTCTCCAAAAAAAGTATGTTTTTTTAAAACAAAATCAAGTAATAATAGTCCACCTATTAATAGTAAATGATTAATAAATAAATAAATATTTTTTTTATAAAGAAATGGTTGTATTTTTCTTTCTCAAAAACCAAGACTTAAATATCAAAGAGAAAAACCACCCAATATAGGAATAAAAATATAATAGAGTACATAATAAAAGTCTATTCATTTATTAGGAACCATTTTATTTAATAAAAAAACTAGGATAGATTCATAAGAAAAAAAAGCAAGAACTCAAAAAAATGTTAAATATTTTGAATTATTTCATGTTTCATTAAAAAAAATCATTATAGTTGAAATTAAATTAATTGTCATTAATAATAAAACTATTCAAGCCATTTTTTCCAATTGTTTTAAATTGTTTTTATTTACTTCTGATAAAAGTAAATAAGAACATAAAAATATTGAATAAAAAACAATTAAATATTTAAAAACAAATTTAATTTTAAAATCTTTTTGAAAAATATTGGGTTTTTTACTATTTTGAAATATAACAAGTGATTTTTCCACTAATTTCTCCTTAAATAATTTATTTAATTATTTAAAATTATACTATTAATAAAAATAAAAATTATGCTATTAATAAAAATTCACACCTATAATGTGAATAAATTTATTTTCTTAAACCTAATTTTTGAATAGTGTCTTTATATTTATTAAAATTTTCAGATTTTAAATATGTGAGTAATTTTTTTCTTTTTTCAATTTTAGCTATAAAACCTCTTTTAGAATGAAGATCTTTTTTATTAATTTTAAAATGTTTTGATAAATCATTTATTTCATAAGTTAAAATTGCAATTTGAACAGATGTATCACCAGTATTTTTTTCACTACCACCATATTCTTTGATAATTTTTTGTTTTTGTTCTTTAGTAATCATAATTTTTGTTTCTTTCACAATAAACCTAGCAAAAATTAATAATTTAAACCAAGTATATTGAAATATATTGCATATATTAATGCTAAAAAATTATATATTATTTTAAAAATAATATTAAAAATGTTTAACCAAAAATATAAAAATTAAAATAATAATAAAGCTTTTTTTAAATCTTTTTCTTTAATAATTTCATCTTTTTTTTGAGTAATAATTCTAATTTTTTTTACAAATTCTATTTTAGCTTTAAAAGGTTTATTTTTTATTAATAATTCAGGTGCAATTAATTTATTTTTTTCTTTTCCTATTAAAACAACACTTCAATATTTTATTTCTTTTACAATGAATCATGCACTATAAATACCAGTATGAGGTTTTAAATTTTTAATTTTAAATTCTTTTCTAGCATTTAAAAAAACATTAATTGTAAAATAAAATGGAGTTAATAATTTTATTAATTCTACATCTCCAAATTCAACTGCTTCAATAAGAATTTCTGTTGAAATTTTATTTTTTTTAATTTTTTTTGTTTTAACTATTAAAGTATCAAAATCTTGTGATAAATTTTTTGAATTATATTTGGCATTTTTACCCATTTTAAAATCATGACCAACAATAAATTTATTAACATTATATTTTTCTTTTAATTGTTTAGCAAATTCTTTACCACTAATATTTTGAATTTTAGAATTAAAATTAATAACTATTGCTTCTTCAAAACCTATATTTGCTAATTTTTGCAATCTAACATCTAATGTTTCGAATTCTTTTTTTCTTATTGATGGAAGACTAGAAGGATTTTCAAAAAGTAAAATTGCAATTTTATATTTTAATTTTTTTGCTTCATCTAAAAGTGTTAAATGACCATTGTGAAAAGAAGCAAAAGAACCTAAAATTAAATTTCTTTTTTTATGATCAATTTTATTTGGAAATCTTACTACTTTCATCAATCAACCTTTTACATTTTTTACCAAAAAGTTTTCTTTTAATAACTTTTTTGTTTTTAATTGTTACAATTCCAACTATTTCATTTTTCATTTCTAAAGCAAAATCACCATCTTCTAATTCAATTGTAATTTTTTTACCATCTAAAAAATTAAAAATATTATTAATTTTAAAAATTTTAATTGAAAGTAAATCTTTAATATTTATTTTTTTATCAATATCTTTAAAAGATAAATTACCTATTTTATTTCTATTCAAAAAAATCATTATAGCATCTGAATTTAATTTTTTACCAATATCATAAACTAAAGATCTTATATATGTTCCTCTTGAAACAGTGACTTCAAATTGATAAGTATTAAAATTTATTTTTTTAATATTTTTAATTTTTTTAATTTCAACTCTTACTTTTTTTAAATTTACTTTTTGTCCTTTTCTTGCTAATTGATAAGCTTTTTGACCATTAATTTTTTTGGCTGAAAAAATTGGTGGCATTTGATTATAAAATTTTTGAAAAGATAAAATTGTTTTTTTCACTTTGTTTTCATTAGAATCAAAAAAAGTTTTTTCAATATTTCCAGTTGAATCATAAGTATTAGATTTATAGCCAAATTTAATTTTTGTAAGATAAGTTTTATAACCTTTATCAATATAATTAATTAATTTCGTATCTTCATCAGTGGCTACTAATAAAAGTCCTGTTGCCATTGGATCTAAAGTACCAGTATGACCTATTTTTTTAATATTATTTTTCTTTGCAAAATCTTTAATTGTTTTAAAAGAACTTTTACCTTTTTCTTTATTTATTAGAAAAAACATAAATTAATTATAAAAGAAAAATATGAAATTAAAAGATATTATTAACTTGTATAAATTATTAAATTTAATTAATTTTAAATTAAAAAATGCCCTATAAGGACATCTGTTAATTTGGCATAAAATTACATATGGTGCGCAAGGCGGGACTTGAACCCGCACTCCAAAGGAACTAGTGCCTAAAACTAGCGTGTCTGCCAATTCCACCACTTGCGCTTTGGTACGCTGTAGAGGATTTGAACCTCTGACCAATTGGTTAAAAGCCAACTGCTCTACCGACTGAGCTAACAGCGCACTGGTGCTGGTTATAAGATTCGAACTTACGACCTACGGTTTACAAGACCGTTGCTCTACCAGCTGAGCTAAACCAGCAAAATGGTGCAAGATGAGGGGCTCGAACCCACGACCTCCGCCTTGTAAGGGCGATGCTCTCCCAACTGAGCTAATCTTGCAAAATATGGTGACCTATACGGGACTCGAACCCGTGAATGCATGGATGAAAACCATGTGTGTTAACCGCTTCACCAATAGGCCTTGGCGCCGATAACAAGATTCGAACTTGTGACCAACCGGTTAACAGCCGGTTGCTCTACCGCTGAGCTATATCGGCAAACAATAATAAATGCCTTAAAATTATACAAAAATATTTTTAATAATTAGAAAATATTTTTTAGCCTGTTGTTAAATCTTCTTTTATAAATTCAAATTTTCTTTGATTATTGTCTTTACTATCTCAAAATAATAATGAAGAAGAAACACCAAGTTGTCCTATAAACATTAATACAATTAATAAAAGTTTAGAAATAAGAGAAATTTGTGAAGTAATACCAGTTGAAAGACCAGTAGTACCAAAAGCAGAGGCTACTTCAAATAATAAATCAACAAATGAATAACTTATTTCATTATTTGAATTTTTAATAAATTCTTGATTTAAATTTCCTCCATATTCTTTAAAGGAGGTAAATAAAACAAATGAAGTTGTTAAAACTAAAAATAAAGAAACTAATGTTGCAACAAAAGAATTATTAACTGTTTTTTTAGGTAATCTTTTGTTGAATACTCGCACATTATTTCTACCTCTAAGTCTTGATCAAAGACTTAAAATTACTAATGCAAATGTTATAGTTCTAATTCCACCAGCTGTTGAAGAAGGAGCAGAACCAATAAACATCATCATTGAATAAATAATTAATGTTGCAGAAGAAAGTGATTTCATTTTAATTGTTGCAAAACCAGCATTACGAGTTGAAAAAGTATTGAAAATAAGTGCCATTACTTTGTTACCTTTTGAACCATATGAATCATCTTGTCAAAAAGGAATTTTATCTTTTGTAGTTAATCTTGTTAATTCAAAAGTAAATACTAATGCCAATCCTATCAATGACACAAACACATATGTAATCATTGAAATTTTTGTAAATAATGATCATTTAAAATGTTCTTTTGTAATTTTTGATTTTCCTCATTGATAAATATCATAAATAACTGGATAACCAATACCTCCAATAATAAATAAAATCATAAATATTATTTGAAGTCCATAATCATTATAAAAAGGTTGGAGTGAATTAGAACCTATAATATCAAATCCTGCATTATTTAAAGCTGAAATTGCATGAAAAATTCCTCATCTTAAGGAAATTCCGATATTATGACGAGGATTTTCAAAATACATATTTTTTGATTGAACATTAATAAATGGTTGTTCTAATGGTTTTGAAAAATAAAAATATAAAGTTAGTGTAAATGAAGAAATAAATAAAATTATGAATAAAACTGTAATTGATATTTTAATTATTTTTCTTGTTTCACCAACTTGAATACCCCCTCTTTCAGCCGCGACAATTTCATTTGTTTTAAAAGTTATAGGTCTACCTAAAATAATATTAAATAAATAAACTTTGAGTGAAAATCAACCAATTCCACCAATTAAAATTAACATTGCAATAATTCCTTGTCCAAAATATGTTCAAGTTGAAGAAGTTGCGAGTGTTGTTAATCCTGTGTCTGAAAAAGAAGAAGCAGAAGTAAATAAGGCATCAATATAATCAATTTGTTTATTACCTTTAAATGAAGCTGGCATATAAAGAAGTAATGAACCAATTATTGTAATAAATAAATAAAAAAGTAAAATATATTTAACAAAAGAAAGTGTTTTCAATTTATATAATAATTTTGAAAAATAATTTGTAATTTTCTTAAAGTCAATATTTTTCATAGGTTAATTATACTAAAACTATATATAATTTGATATATGGAGGTTTTATATGGCAATGAATAAAAAAGACATTTGCGTTATTGGAATGGGAAGATTTGGACTTTCAATTGTCAAACAACTTATTGAATTAAAAAAACAAGTTTTTGCAATTGATACAGAAGAAAAAAGTTTAGTAAGACCTTCACGTTTAACAAACACTGCTATTCTTGATGCTTCAGATGTAGAAGGTTTAAAAGCATTAGGAATAGATACATTTAACACTGTTATCGTAGCAGTTTCAGAAAACATTGAAATTGTTGCTTCACTTAAAGAAATAGGTGTAAAACATATTATTGCAAAAGCAATTTCAGATGCTCATGAACGTGTACTAAATCAAATTGGAGTTGATGTTATTGTAAAACCAGAAGTTGAAGCTGGTGTTAGAACAGCTTTAATTGCTACAAATACAAATTTTATAAAATATTCAAAACTTTTACAAGAAATTGGAGATGGATATGCAATTGGTTCGACTAAAGTTAATGATGTTTCTTGAATTTCAAAACCACTTTCAGAACTAAAATTTAAAAAATTGGAAGTATCAGTTGTTTCAATAAAAAGAGATTCAAAAGTTTTAATCCCAAGTGGTACAACAAAATTAAAGTACAATGATATTGTTACTCTTATTGGTAAAGTACCTAATTTAACAAATGTATTTACTGAATTAAATGATGAAAATGACAATAATCTTTAAAAAATTTAAATAATATTAATAATAT
>CAKNAO010000025.1 GCA_929200685.1 uncultured bacterium
ATATTATTAAAAGTAAATCATAAAATATAAACATATTTAAATTATAAATACAATCAAAAAAAATAACATTATTTAGTTATTTTATTGTTTTTTGTTTTTTTAATTAAAGAGGCTTTTTGATTTTCATTCATTGCAATCCTAATTTTTTTAGATGCTACTTTAATTGCTTCTTGAATAGTTTCAGTTGTTTTTTCTAAATCTAAATTGATCAAAATTATTTTTGCTTCAGAAATAATTTTTTCAATATTTGCTTTAATTTCATCAGATTTAATTTCTTTATTTCCCTCTAAAATTTCATTAGTTTGTTTAAGAAGATCTTTAATAATTGGTTTAAAAATAGATTTTTTCTTTAAAAGTTTTTTTCTTGTTTTTGCACCTTCTTCACTTGTCAAATAAATTCCTCCAATTACTGAAGCTAAAATTAAAATTAATTTTTTAAACATTATTTTTTCTTCTCCTTTTTTTTATGTGAGTTTTTATTTTTTTCAGGACCAATTGCAATTTTTTTTAATCTATCTAATATTTTATAAATATCTTCTTTATTTCTTGAAATTAATTTAGCACCAGATCTAATATTTTTTCTAGCAATAACTTCAAATACATCAATATAATTAGCAATTTTAGCAACTGTTTCAATAGTAGAATTAAGTGTTTCTGATTTATATGTTAAATCTTCTATTAAATAATCTGTTTTTTTAAGTAAAATTGATTTTCTTCTTGAAACAAGAATAGAATAAAGTATTGCTATCAAACCAAAAGAGGCAACAATTATCAAAATAATAATGAGTGATTGTGTTAATTGATTCATATAACCTCTTTCTTATAATATGTATATTAAAAGTATAAACTTTTATAAAAAATTTAAATAATAAAAATTGGTATAATCATTTTATGAAATTAGGAATAATAGTTGATTCTTCATGTGGACTTTCGAAAAAACAAGCAGAAAAAAAAGGTTGAGGTTTTTTACCACTATATCTTTATATTGATGGAAAAGAATATGAATCTGGAAAAAATTTATCAACAAATCAATATTACAAAAAAATAAGTCTTGAAAATGAAACTAAAACTAGTGTTTCATCAATTGGTGAAATTAATTTTTTATTAGATAAATTTTCAAAAAAATATGATCATGTAATTGTTTATTGTATAAGTAAAAATATTTCTTCACAAACTAAAAATTTACTAAAAATTTCAAAAGAATATAAAAATGTTTTTGTTGTTGAATCTAAATCAGTTGGTCAAGCAATTGTAAAAGATTGTGAAGAAATTTTAAAATTTTCTAAAAATGTTAAAAGCTTTGAAAAATTAAAAAAATATATTAATAAAATTAAAGAAAAACATTATGGATTTGTTGTGCCTAAAAATTTAGATTGATTAGTTAAAGGTGGTAGAGCTTCAAAAAGAATTGCAAAAATGGCTAAATTAACTAAAATTGTTCCAATTATAGAATTTAAAAACGGAAAACTTGAAAAAGGTGGAAAAGGAAGAATATTTAATAAAACAATTATTAAAATAACAAAAAAAATTCATAATAAACATCCAAATGCTCATTTAATGATTTATCATGCTAATAATCATGAAATAAATGAAATTAAAGAAAAGATTGAAAAAATTTGAGGAAAAAAAATTGAAAGTTATTTATTATCTCCAATAATCACTAATCATATTGGTTTAGGTGCTATTGCATTGTATATTAGAAAAAAATAAAAAAAATGGCAGGGGTAACAGGACTCGAACCCGTGACACTCGGTTTTGAAGACCGATGTTCTACCAACTGAACTATACCCCTATACTTGCCTTTTAAAATTATAAATAAAAAAATTATTTATTAATTGCTTTTTTAAAAACTTCAATTATATTTTTTACTGTTTTAATATTTTTAAGTTCTTCATCAGGAATATGAACTTCTAAAATTTCTTCTGCTTTTGTAACTAATTCTATTAAATCAAGTGAATCAATTCCAATTGAATAAATATTAGAATTATCATCAAATTTTTTATTTGTAAATTGTTTTAAATTTTTATAAATTAATTTTCTAATTTCCATAAAAAAATTATATACATTTATTTATATTCTAAAATTTTAAAATTGTACTTTTTTCTTAATTTTTTATTAAAATAAATTGTAGTTTCAAAATAAAAATTTATTTCAGTTCTATTTGCATTTTTAAAACGATAACCTCATCTAATATTACTATGAGAAATTTTAGTTTCTTTTATTACTTTTTCTACCACATTAGCAATAAAATTATCACTAATATATGGTTTACCGTTTTTAATAATAATTTGATCATAAAAACTTTCAATTTTAAGTTTTGGAAAAACATTTCATTCAATATTTTGATTTATAGTTGTATTTTTTTTCTTAAAAAGAGAATTTTTGGGAATTAAATTTTCTGTATTAAAATAAATCAAACTCCCAATTCCAATTAAAAAAGATAAACTTGTTATTGAAAAAATAATTTTTGTACTATGTTTCAATTGAAATTCTTTCTAAAGATTTTAATGAAATAGATTTATTGTTTCTTATTATTTCTAAACTTTTTTTATCTAATGAATAATCTAAATAAAAATCACTAAAAAATTTTTTTTGATCAATATTTTGAATTTCTAATTGAATTGAACCATTAAGAAGATCTAAATATGGTTCATCAAACATTTTTGTAGTTACAAATGTAAAATTTTTAAAAACATAAAATATATCCATAGTATCTAATCAAGTGTAAGAACCTTGAAAGTTATAAGGAATTATTTCTCCAGGAATTGATTTTGATTCAAAACCTGGAAATGTTTTTTTCTTTTTATAATCATAATATGTATGATCTATTATTGTGTTTTTACCTATTTTGATTGGTCATCTTGCCATATTTTCACCAATAATTTCAAGTATTTCTTTGCTATTTTCCTTAATAAAACGAGTTTTAAGCCCAGTTTTTATTGAAGAAGTTTTTATTTTACCTTCATCAAGAAGTGTATCATCCTCTTTTTTATAATATTTAGAATAAACATAAATATTTGCAATATCTTCAATTGTATTTTTTCTATTTTTTTCAATTGGAACATAATAAAATTCAAATAGATTAAATTTAATTAGTGGTTCATTTTTATAATCAAAATTAATTAAAATTTCTTTTACTATTTTTAATCTTGAAGATTGATTTTCTTCTAAATGAATTCTCTTAAAATTATTTTTAAAATTAAATTTCATCATATGCATATATGGATCTTTTGAAATTTCATCTTTATGAACAAGTCCAACATAAAGTTCTTTTATATTTGAAAATTTTTTATTTTCAATAAGACCAGATGGAATTCTATAATAAAGTTCATTTGTATTTTCTCTTTGTTTAAATTTATCTTTAAAACCAGATTCAGAAAATTGAAAATTATTATTAAAATTTACATAAGGATAAAATTCTAATTTTTTATTTCTTATATCATATTTAGGTGGTCTTGAAATTTCTAAATCAAAAGTATCAGTTTTTAAATCCCTTATTAATTTTACTTCTCCAAATTTTGAATTTCTTCCATAAGTATTTTTATAACTACTTATTTTACTTTTAATCTCAATATTTAAATTTTCTTTGACATTAATTATATTTTCTTTTAATATGTACATTTATGAAAAAAATAAAAATAAAAATTTATTTATTGTTTCATGCTTTACTTTATAATAAGTAGATTTGCATCAATAGTCTAAATATCAAAGAGAATTATAATCTTTTTCAAGAAATTCATTTTTTAAAATAAGTTTTTGATTTTTATTCATTAAATTTAAAATATTTTCAAACATTGAAATACCATTAAATTTTTTTAATTTTATTTTTTTACCATTATTAAATCTTACAAAATGTTTTTTATTTAATTTTATTTTTAAATAAATTAAACAACTATTTTTGACAAAATCTTTTTTTTCATTAAAACTTATATTCTTAAAATATTCTTCTTTCATTTTATTCCTCCATTTATAAATGTAATAAAATAAAAAAAATAAAAAACACTACTATCAAAGTAGTGATATGGTGGCTCCGACCAGAATCGAACTGGTGACACACGGAGCTTCAATCCGTTGCTCTACCGACTGAGCTACAAAGCCATGGCGGTCTAGACGGGAATCGAACCCGCGATCTTCTCCGTGACAGGGAGACGTGTTAACCTCTTCACTACTAGACCAAAAGTATAATAATTTTGCTAAATTATTATATCAAAAAAGATTTTTTTTAAATAGTACTTTATGTGCAAAGAAATTCTTTTTGTTTAATAGTAAATCAATATCATGTAAACAATATAAACGAACAATTCATAGCAATCATAGGAACCATTGAAATTAAATCTATTAATTGTTCACCTTGACTATTTTTAAAATTTTGCAAAAGTAAGGTTGGACTTAATAAATTCATAAATGGAATATAAATAATTCAATTTATATTATTTATATAAAAATTTTTTATTTCATCTATTTGCATTAATGGTGAAAGTAATAAAAAATAAACAATTGTAAATGATAGTCAAAAAACAATAGCTGTTCATTTAAATTTATAACCATCTAATGATGAAACCAAAAATTTTACTCCATATCCTGAAAATAAATAAAAAAATGCAAGACCTATAATAATTTTAATTAAATTAGAATATGTTTTCATTTCAAATTCACCATTTAATCTAAATAAAACTATTGAAACACCTGAAATCATTAAAATTATTAAATGTAAAACAAATAAAAATAAATCAACAAATATTTTTGAAAAAGAAACTAAATTTTTATTATATTTTAAATAACTTAATCTATTTTTATCAATAGTATTTTTATCTAAAAATAAAATGTAAATTCTAAAAATAATAGCATAAGTAATTCCTTGACTTATCATCGGTCCATTTAAAAATCTATTTGATTGATTAATTTTAAATTCTCTTATTCATTCATTTTTATTTAAAATTTGAATTTTGACAATTGAATTCAAATCATCATAAGCATTTTTAGACACTTCATTTAAATCATCTAGAAAAAATGTTACTAAAACTGGTAGTAAAATTGAAAATAACATTATCAAAATTTTACCTGGTGTAAATTGAATTGAAAATTCTGATTTAAATATTTTAATTAAATTTTTAAATGGTTTAAAAATTATATTCATATTATTCACCATATCCTTCAAATACTGATTCAGCAATATTTTTTTCTTTTATTGAACATCAAACAAATTGATTTAATGAAATTAATAATTTATTTAATTTTTTAAAATCTTTAATATCTTTAATTTCTAATATTATTTCTTTATTAGTTTTTTTAATATTTGAAACATAATTTAATAATTTAATTTTTTTAATAGGAATTTCTTTATTAAATGAAACATAAATTTTTGATTCACTAGTTTTCTTTTTATCAATTAATATACCATCTTTAAGAATATAAAAATCATCACACATTTCTTGAACAACATTCATTCTATGAGAAGTAACAATTATTGTTGTATTTTTCATTTCCATAAATATTTTTTTAATTTTATTAACCATAATTGGATCTAGTCCATCAAAAGGTTCATCTAAAAATAATATTTCTACATTTGGATTTAACAAAATAGAAATAAACTTAATTTTTTGTTGATTACCTTTAGATAAACTTTTAATTGGTTTTTTTAAAAATTGAGTAAAATCAATTTTTTTAGAAAGATCATAAATAATTTTTTTTGCTTTACTTTTTTTAACTTGATAAAGTGAAGCCATTTGATATAAATGAGTTATTGTTCTCATTGGATTTCTCGGTTCTGCTCCAGCTGAAAGATATGAAATTTTTTGTCTTATATTTTTATTAATTTTTTTACCATCAAAAGTTACAGTTCCTTTGTAACTTTCTATAAAATTAGTTAGTATATTAAAAGTTGTTGTTTTACCAGAACCATTAAAACCAATAAGTCCTGTTATTTTATTTTTTTTAAATTCCATATTTACATTTTGTAATGCCTTAGTTTTTTTATTAAATATTTTAGAAACATTTTCCATTTTTATAATCATATTAGAATTATAGAGAAAAAAAACAAATAAAAACAAAAAAGCATTTTGTAAATAAATATTGGGTGAATATTTTCATTGGTTGCGGGAGTTAGATTTGAACTAACGACCTTTGGGTTATGAGCCCAACGAGCTACCAGGCTGCTCCATCCCGCGATATGTTTGCTAAATTATTATAACAAACATTTATTGTTTTTTCAATAAAGAGGCTGCATCTTTATCAACAATAATTATTACATTTTTATGTTTTTGTAAATAAGAAGCAGGAACTTTTTTTGTTATTTTTCTTTCAATAGTATCTTTTATTGCTTTTGCTTTGATTTTACCAGAAGCTAATAAAATAATCAAATTAGCTTTCATTATTGTGCCTATTCCCATTGAAATTGCTTTTTTAGGAATATTATTTTTATTATTAAAAAATTTTTGATTTGATTTAATTGTAGATAAAGAAAGTTTAACTTCTTGAGTTTGACTATCTTCAGAAGAACCAGGTTCATTAAAACCAATATGAGCATTTGTTCCTATTCCAAGAATTTGAAGATCTATAGGACCAAATAATTTTATTTTTTTTTCAAAATCTTGAGAATTTTTTTCTATATTACCAACTCCTAATGGAATAAAAGTATTTTTTTTATTAATATCAATATGATTAAATAAATTATTGTTCATATAATAACTATATGATTGATTGTGTGTTGGTTTAAGTCCAACATATTCATCTAAATTAAAAGATATTACATTTTTAAATGAAACTTTATTTTTTTTATATTCTTTAATTAAATTTTTATATGTTTTTAAAGGAGTATTCCCAGTTGCTAATCCAATAACAAATTTATTTTTTGAATTTATTTTATTTATTATTAAATTTGATGCTTTTAAAGACATATCTTCATAATTTTTTGTTACAATGATTTTCATATTTTACTTTCTTTTATTTTCTCTTTTATAATAAGATTATAAATAATTAAAAAAAATAAAAAAATTTATAATGTTTTTGTAAAAATAAAATTCAATTTTATATATTTTAAAAAACAGGTGAAAAATGAAAAAATTAAAAAAATTAAAAAAAATAAAAAATAAAAAAAAATTAATTATTATTGGAACTTTTATAATAGGTGTTTTAATTAGTGCTATAGTTATTCCAATTGTTGTTGTTAATTCTATTAAAGAAAAAGAAGATAAAGAGGATGTTGAATCAGTTTTTAAAATTCTTAAATTAAAATCTAGTTCTAAAAAAACATTAGTAATTGATAATAATTCCACTGGCAAAATTATTGCTAATAATAAAGAAAAAATTATTACAAAAATTAAAGAATTAATTGGTATTTCAAATTTAAAAGGGGTTTCAATTGATGTTACTATTAAAAATGATGTTGATATTTCAGAAAAAATTGCAAAATCAATTATTGTTACAATTAAAAAAGGTAAATATTCTAAAAAATTTGAAGGAAAAAATAGTTTAAAAGTTAAAAAAGATGATAAAAATAGAAAAGAAAAAATAAATATTATTAAAAGATATTTAAAAAATGAAAGTGAAAAGAAAAAAAATAATCAACCTAATGAATTAGAATTTATACTAACTGATGAACTTCCATCAGAATATAAAAAGTTAAATTCTGATGAAGAAAAGAAAATTGATAACAAAATTCTTGCTGCTATTAGAAAAAAAATTGCTGATGATATTAATAAAATTGAAAATATTGAAATTAATAATATTAATAAATTAATTACTAAAAAAATAGGTGAAGATTATCTTACTGTAGTTCCTATTAAAGAAAATGAAGATGGACCATCATGAAATAGTTATTATATTACTGTTGATAATGAAGATTGTCATTTAGAATTAATTCAATTAAGATAAAAAATTATTGAAGAAAAAACATATTAAATTTTAAATTCAATTTATCAAAAAAAGAATTTTATCACTTTATAATATTTTTATACAATTCTTTAATTTAAAATATAAAAATTACAAAATAGTAGGTAAAAATGATTAAAAAAATTAGTAAGAAAAAATTATATATCATAGGAATAGTTGGAACTATTGTTTTAGCTAGTGCAATTACTATTCCAATTGTTATTAGTGGTTATAATAAAGAAAATGAAAAAAAAGATAAAGAGGATGTTCAATCAGTTTTTAAAATTCTTAATAATAAAATTTTAACTAATAAAATTTTAATAATTGAAAGTAATTCAACTGGTAAAATTATTGCTAATAATAAACAAAAAATTATTAAAAAAATTCAAAATTTAATTGAAAGTTCTAATTTAAAAGGAGTTTCAATTGATGTTGCTATTAAAAATGATGTTAATATTTCTCAATTAATTGCTCATCCAATTATTGTTACAATCAAAAAAGGTGAATATTCAAAAAAAATTGAAGGTAAAAATAGTTTAAGTGTTAAAAGATCTCTTAATTTACAAGAAATAAAAATTCAAAAAATTAAAACATATTT
>CAKNAO010000026.1:0-2974 GCA_929200685.1 uncultured bacterium
TATCTATATTTATATATAAATTATAAGTTATCATACAAAAAAATTAAAATAAGTTTTAATAAATTTTAAAAAATAACAATAAATATTTTAATTATTTTAATTTAAATATTTTTTTTCCTAATTTAATTCATTTATTTACATAATCATTTAATGTGTTAAAACCTAAATCATAAGTTTTTGGTTCAAATAAATCTATTCCTGCATCTTTTAAAATTTCAAGAGGTCATTTTTTATTGCCAGCTGATAAAAAATTATTAATATAAAATTGAAGAGCTTTTGGACCTTCTTTTTTATATTTTTCAAAAAATATCATTGCACATAATTGCCCAATTGCATATTTATAAACATAAAAATTATAATAAAAATGAGGAACAATAACTGACATAAATGTTTCATTTGAATTATATTTCTTTTTCTTTAAAGCATATTTTTGACTATTTTCATAATAAACTTTTGAAATTTTTTCATATGTTGAAATTGGTTTTCCTTTTTCAATTAATTTATACATATCATATTCAAAATTAGATCATTCAACTTGTCTAAGCACTGTTCCTATAAAACCATTAATCATTTTTTCATAAATATAAAATTTAAATTTATCATTAGTTGATTTTTCTAAAATATAATCATGTAACATTAATTCATTAAAAATGGATGCTATCTCTGCAAGAAAAATTGGATATTGAGAATTAATTTGATCTTGAACTTTATCTGAAAAATAAGAATGCATGGCATGACCCATTTCATGTGCTAAAGTTTCAACTGATCTAAATGTTTTATCAAAATTCATTAAAACAAGTTTTTTATTTATTCCATAAGTATCACCAATGCAATATGCGCCGGTTCTTTTATTTTTAATAGGCATAAAATCAACCCAATTTTCTTTAAATGCTTTATTAACAATTTCTAAATATTTTTCTCCAAATGGTTTAAAAGCATTTAATACTTCTTCTTTAGTTTCTTCTAAAGTATAAAAATTTTTTATAGTAACAAGTTCAACATTGTAATCAAATTTAGTGGGTTTTTCTCCAAATTTCTTTTTATAAAATTTGTTTCAATTATTTCTAAATTTAATTAAAGTTTTAATGTTTCTTTGAACTGAAGAATAAAGTTCTAAAAGCATTTTTTCTGAAACTCTATCTTCATATAACAATGCATTAATTGTTGATTTATGTTTTTCTAAATTAGATCAAACAGTAATTTTCTTAAAATGTTGATAAAGTAAATTAGAAAGTGATTGTTTATGTTTTAAAAAACCTTTTCTATAAGAAATAGCAGCTGTTTTTCTTATTTTTTTATCTTTATTTTTTGAAAGAACTACTCTATTTGCATTTGTAACTTTAATCTTTTTACCATTTGAACTAATTGCATCTTCAAAATTAATTTCTGAATTTGTAAGAATACTAAAAACATTAACAGCTGAAATATCTGCTCTTTTTTCTTTTTGTCTAAATTCTTGAATTGCTTTTGGGAGTTGATGTTTTTTCTTATCTAGTTCACCTTGTAAAAATTTTTTATATGAAATAAATTCTTCAGTTTTAATTCATTTTTCAATTTTAGAAGAATTTTTAAAAAACCTTGGTTCTTCAGGACCAAGTTCTTGTTCTTTTAAATAAAAATCATATTGAACTTTTTCATAAAAAGAATTCATTTTATCATCAACAACATTTACTGAAATATTATTAGAAATATAATTAAATAATTTATTAGCCTTAATTGTTATTTTGTCATTTAACTTTAAAGACTTTAAATATGATTCTTTTGATTCATATTTAGAATCTTTTTCTTTAATTTGTTGGTCTAAAAAATTTAATAATTCTTTTAATCTTTCTTCTTTTGTTTTTCCTTCTAATAAAAATTCAAGATCAAATTTATATTTATTAGGAACTTCTTGATAATTTTTGTATTGTTTTGACACATTTATCTCCTTATTATTTTGCAATATTTACAATATATTTAGCAGCAATAGTTCCATCTGCTGCTGCTGTTGTTAATTGTCTAACTTTTTTATTTAAAACATCACCAATTCCAAAAATATTTGGAATTTTTGTTTTCATCATTTCATCAACTTTAATAAAACCATTTTCATCTAAAATTTCTTTTTGAGAAATAAATGATGTATTTGGTTTTAAACCTATGTATGGAAAAATTGCTTTAAGATTATGTTTTTTTTCTTTATTATCAATAATATGAGTTACTTTTTTATTACCGTGAATTTCTTTAATTTTAGTTTTTAATAAAATTTCAATATTTTTTCTACTTTTTACTTCGCTTTGTAATGCTTTATTAGCTCTAATTTTATTTCTTACAAAAATTTTAACTTTTTTAACAAATGAAGAAAGATAAATAGATTCTTCAAATGCTGAATCACCCCCACCAATTACTGCCACTTTTTCATTTTTATATAAAGGACCATCACAAATTGCACAATATGAAACTCCTTTTTGATCAAATTTTTTAATATTTAAAATTTCATGTGGAATTTTTTCAGATGTACCAGTAGCAATTATTAAATATTTATATTGAATATTACCAAAATCTGTTTCAACAATATTTTTAGTATGATGAATTTTTAAAACATTACCATAAAAATTTTCAACTCCAGAATTTTTAGAATGTTCCCACATTCTTATAGCAAGATCTGGACCTTCAACAAAAGAATCACCAACTCAATTTTCAATTTGAGAAATATTTACTAATTTTCCGCCTGGTGCACTTTTTTCAACAATTCCTGTTTTTAAATTTGCTCTTGCAGTATAAATACCGGTTGTTAACCCAGCTGCACCTGCTCCAATAATTAAAACATCAAATTTTTTCATAAATCAATTATAAATATAATATATTATTTTTTATTATTTTTTATTGTTTTGTTTCTTTTACCTTGATTAATTTCTCTTTTTGATCATTTATTTTCATTTTCATGAGGAATTCAAATATTAATCTTATTAGGAATTTCTGGTCCTCAAAATAAATA
>CAKNAO010000026.1:2984-8413 GCA_929200685.1 uncultured bacterium
ATTTTCCTAAAATAAAAAATTCTCTTCTAGTTTTTATTGGTTTAATTAAATCATATTTTTTATAATCAAAAAATTGAAATCATATTGTAATAATAAAACCAACAATTGTTGTTAATCAAGCAATAAAGTAAGAAACTGGAATTGAACCTCAATACATAATTGCTTTTGAATTTCTAATTTCTTCCAAGGAAATTCTAACAATTCCATATCAAACCAAATAAAGTGATGCTACAACTCCTGGTCTAAGTCAATTTTTTCTTAATAATATTAAAATTAAAAATAAATAACCAAATATAGAAGTTAAAAATTCATAGAAAAATAATGGTTGTCTATAATGACCATCAATAAACATATGATTTTTCATTGAACCCATTCAATTAAGAGAATTTTCATTTACTATTTGACCATATACTTCATGATTACCAAAATTACCTCAACGTCCAATGGCTTGACCAAGTATTACATTTGGAAGTATAATACTAAAAACAGTTCTCATATCCAAAGTATTTCGTCTTAAATAAATATAAGGAACACCTGTTATAATTGCGCCAATTAAAGCACCATGAATTGAAAGACCCTGAAAAGTAAAAAAATTATTTCAGCCACCTTGAGCCATTACAGTTCAAAATCTAGCCCCTAAAATTGAGCTTGGTATTACAATAATTAAAATTATTTGAAGATTTTCCCAAGAATATTTTTGTCTTCTTCAAAAATAAGCAACTGATAAAAAAGAAGCAATTATAGCTAAAAAAATTGAAATAGAATAAGGGTGTAAAAAACTTAATTCTCATGCTCTTTGACCTCTTAATCATGAACCGTCTGAGTTACCTGGTTTATTTCAAGTCATTTTATTTTTTTGACCTTTCATCAATTATATTTAATGAATTATATCCTTTTTGTTTAATTAAATAAACATTTGTAGCTGCTTCAATTAAAACTGAAAGAGTTCTGCCATTTCCAACTGGTATTTGAATTTTAGGAATTTTTTCATAAAAAATTTCATAAAATAATTTTTTATCACCAAGTCTATTAATTCTGTTTGAATCTTCCATTGAAATTAATTCAATAACAAGATTAACATTAGTATATTCTTTTACTGATTTTAATCCATAAATTAAAGGAATATCAATTAAACCAAGTCCTCTTGATTCAACAAAATCTTTTGTAATAGGAGAAGGATAACCTAAAATATTATTACCAATTTTTTTAAGAATAACTGTATCATCAGAAACAAATGAATGACCTTTTTCAATCAATTCAAGTAATGCTTCTGATTTTCCAATTCCAGATTTACCTATAATCATTACTCCAACACCATTAATTATTACTAAAGATCCATGTTTAGAAGTACTATCTGAAAGTTCTTTAATAATAAAGAAATTTATTTTCATATGAATTTCTGTTAATCTAAGATTTGGTTGTAAAACTGGAATTTTAAATTCATTGCAAACTTTTAAAACTAATTCAAATGGTTCTCCAACAAATTTTGAAGAAAGAAATACTAAAGGAGTGTTTATATTTAATACTTTTTTAATTGTTTTTTCTTTTTCCTCTTTATTTTTTAAAGTATTTAAAAAATTTTTTTCTTTTGTCCCTCAACCAACAACACTAGATTTTTTTTGATAATTGTCTATTCAACCTGATAACTCTAAACCAAATCTATGAATAGTTGTTCCATTAATTTTTCTATTTGTATCACATTTATTTTTATTAATAATTTTTAATTTAAATTCATCAATAATTTTTTTAGCATTTAACAAACTAACTCCTTTAAACAAATAAATTATAAAACAAAATATTTATTTTACCTTTTAAATTTAAATGCTTTTAATTAATGAAAATAAATTATTTTATTTTATTTTTAATTAAAGAAATTGTTTTATCAAAATTTTTATTATAGTCATAATTAATAACATGAATTTCATCCCAATGATAATTATGTTTTAAAATACCTTTTTTAGTTACTTTTTTATTATATTTTTCAATAAAATTAATAAATTCTTTAGTTTCTCAATTTCTATTTCTATCATTTAATTTTTTACTACATTCAAGTATAACTAAAATTACATAATAATATTTACAAATTTTACTTCACAATTTTTTTGTTTCTAAAATTAATGATTTTTTAATTTTAAAAGTTGAATCAATTTCTTTTTTTGCTTCATTAAAACATAAAGATTGAACTATATGACTATCTCATATAATTACTTCATTTTTTATAAAATTATTTTTAATATGTTTTAAAAGATTTTTATAATCAGAAATTGTTTTAGTAAAATGAGTTGTTTGTTTATCAACATCATTTAATTTAATATATCATTCTTGGTTTCAAAGCTTTGCACCTAGTTCTTCTTTAAAAGAAAAATTAGATTTATCATTATATAAATTTTTTATTTTTTTGTATATTTCAGTTTTACCTGATCCTGATGGACCAGTTATTACAATTATTTTATTTTTTTTATCCATTATTTAAAAAATTATAAAATAAAAACTATTTGTTTATTTGTAAATTTTTTTTAACAAAATTAGCAGTAAAAGAATTTTTATTATTAATAATTTGTTCTGGTGTTCCAGTTGCAATTAATCGACCACCCTTTTTTCCACCACCAGGACCTAAATCAATAATATAATCAGAAACTTTAATAATGTCTAAATTATGTTCAATAACTACAACAGTATCACCACCATCAACAATTTTATTTAATACTTCTATTAATCTTGATACATCATGTTGATGTAATCCTGTTGTTGGTTCATCAAGCACATATAAAGTTTTGCCAGTTGGTTTTTTAAGCAAAAATGTTGCTAACTTAACTCTTTGAGCTTCACCACCCGAAAGTGTAGTTGCACTTTGACCTAACTTAATATAACCAAGACCAACATCAAAAAGTGTTTGTAGTTTAAAAATTATTTTTTGATTTGTAGCAAAAAAAACTAATGCTTCTTTTACTCTCATTTCTAAAATATCATAAATATTTTTATTTTTATATTTAATTTCTAATGTTTCATTATTGAATCTTTTACCATTACAATGATCACATTCAACATAAACATCAGGTAAAAAATGCATTTCTACTTTTTGAACTCCATCACCAGAACATTTATCACATCTTCCACCTGAAACATTAAATGAAAATCTTCCTTTTAAATAACCTCTTGCTCTTGAAATTTGTGTATTAGCAAAAACATCTCTTATATCATCAAATACACTAGTATAAGTAGCAGGGTTTGAACGAGTTGTTCTACCTATTGGTGATTGAGAAATTTTTATAAGTTTATCAATATTTTCAATTCCTTTAATGTTTTTGCATTTTCCAGGAATAATAAATGGATTAGAAATTTTTTGTTGAACTTTTTTAGCAAGAACTTCATTTATAAGTGAAGATTTACCAGAACCAGATACACCTGTTATAGAAATTAATTTTCCTAAAGGGATTTTTACATTAATTTTTTGAAGATTATTTTCTTCTGCACCAAAAATTTCTAAAACTTTACCATTACCACTTCTTCTTGAAGTTGGAACATCAATGATTTTTCTTTTTGATAAATAATCTGCAGTTAATGATTTAGTATTTTTAATAATTTTTTCTAATTTACCATGAACTACTACCTCTCCACCCTCATCTCCAGCAAGAGGACCAATATCAACAATGTAATCAGCAGATTTAATTGTTTCTTCATCATGTTCAACAACAATTAAAGTGTTTCCAATATCAACCATTTTTTTTAATGTTTGAATTAATTTGGCATTATCTTTTTGATGAAGACCAATTGAAGGTTCATCAAGAACATATAAAACACCTGTTAATTTGGAACCAATTTGAGTAGCAAGTCTAATTCTTTGAGATTCACCACCTGAAAGTGTCTCTGCTTTTCTATTTAATGATAAATATTCAAGACCAACATTAATTAAAAAATCTAATCGATTTGAAAGTGCATTAATAATAAGTTCTGAAATTTGTTTTTCATTTTCTAAAAGTTCCATAGAAATAATTTCATTATAAGCATCTTCAATTGATAATTTTGAAAATTCATAAATATTTTTTTTATTTATTTTTACTGCAAGAGCAAAATTATTAAGTCTAGATCCGTTGCATTTATTACATTTAATATCTGACATAAAAGTATTTTTATATCATTTTCTGACCATTTCAGAAGAAGAAGTTAAATATCTTCTTTCAATTTTTGTGGCAATACCTTCAATTAAATCATTTTTAATTCTTCTATCACCTGATCTTGAAATAATTTCATATTCAATTACATCTTCTGAACCATACATAATAATATTTATATTTTCTTTTGACATTTTTTCAATTGGTTTATCAATACTAATATCATAATGATTAATTAAGTGTTTAAATTCTTGTCAATCTAAATTATCACTATTAACAATATTTTTAAAATAAACTATTCCACCTTGAAGAATACTTTTTTTCTTTTCTTTAAAAAGTTTGTTTTTATCTACAGTTAATTTTATTCCTAAACCTTTACATTCTTCACACATTCCAGAAGGAGCATTAAATGAAAAAAGTTTTGGTTCAAGAATAGGAATATTAAAATCACCTTCTGGACAAGAATGAAATTGAGAATATAAATTGGAAATTTTTCTATTAAATACTTCAACAAGAACAAGTCCTTTGCCATATTCAAGTGCAATTTCAACAGCTTCAACTATTCTTGATCTTTCTTCTTTTTTTAAAATAATTCTATCAATTACAAGTGAAATATTATATTTTTTATTTTTATCTAATTCAATTTCTTCATCTAATGAGTAAATAGCATCATTAATTTTTATTCTTAAAAAACCTTCTTGAGAAAGTTTTTGAAATAAATTTTTATGTGCTCCTTTTTCATTCATAAAAAGAGGGGCCAAAATAATTAATTTATCATTTTCTTTATTTTGATAAATAGAGTTAATGATATCTTTTATATTCTGTGCTGAAATAGGTTTTTTGTGTTTTGGACAATATGGTTTACCTATTCTTGCATATAAAAGTCTTAAATAATCATAAATTTCTGTCACTGTTCCAACAGTAGAACGAGGATTATTATGAGTAGTTTTTTGCTCAATAGAAATAGCTGGTGAAAGTCCATCAATTGAATCAACTAATGGTTTTTTTGAATTACCTAAAAATTGTCTAGCATATGAAGAAAGTGAATCAACATATCTTCTTCTTCCTTCTTCATAAATAGTATTAAAAGCAAGTGAAGATTTACCAGAACCAGATACACCTGTTAAAACTATTAATTCGTTTTTGGGTAATGCAATATCTAAATTTTTTAAATTATTTTCTCTTGCACCTTTAATAATTATTTTATTTTTATCATGCATAATACATTTAATTATATATTATAAAATATTTATAATTTTAGTAGAATAAATTTTTTAAAAATTAAAAAAATCAATGACTAATAACAAAATTTATAAA
>CAKNAO010000027.1:0-5402 GCA_929200685.1 uncultured bacterium
GAACATATTCTCTATTATGTAATCCATCTTTAATATTAGGATCATTACCATGATCAGAAGTAATTATATAAATTACATCTTTCATTAATGATATTTTTTTTAAATGAATATCTATTTTATTAAGATAATTTATATATTTTTTAACATTTCCTTCATGCCCAGCTAAATCAGTTTGTTGAATATTTAAACAATGAAAAGATTTATAAAATATATATTTTTCAGAAAAAAGATTTTTATATAAATTTTTAAATGTTTTTCTTATATTTATGTCATTATATTTTTTAAAATTCTTTTTTTCAGGAATGTTGATTATATCACTAAATTTACCATATAAAAATACTTTATATTTTAAAGATAATGCAAAATTTTGTATTGAATCTTCAAAAGATATTTCAGCAGGAATATGTTTAACTTCAAAAGTTTTATTATAAACTCCTGATTTTGGAGTTTCAATTCCAAAATAACCTTTTGATTCAATTGGATATTTTTTATAATTTTCAATATTTATATTTTTAGCAGTGAAAGTAATTAATCTTGGATTTTTTATTATTTTTCTAATTTCATAAGATATTTTAAGTTGTAAATTAAAATCAATTTTATCAGCACAACCCGCAATATTTACTGCTAAACCATGTTCAGCTTCAAAATTATCATATATTATAAATTTATCTTCAATTACTAACATTCCTTTATATTCATAAAAATTTAATTTATATTTTTTTAACACATTAATAATTTCTTTTTTAAATTTACTAAAAGATTCTAAACTTAATTTATTTGTTTTAATTCCTGACATAGTTAAATGACCTAAAAAAGAATCTGCGCCTTTATAATCTAAAAATAATTTAGAAGAATTATTAATTATTTTTTTAAAAAAAGAAAAATCATTTGTTTGTGAATTATCACAAACTGTTTTTCATGTATTGGATTTTTTTTTCGTATCTTCTATATTACCTAAACCTAAACCATCAATTGAAATAAGAACTATATTCATTTTATCTTTTCTCCCTGAGAAGAATATGTTCCTAAAATTTTGGGTTTATTTTTACTCAAACCTTCTACAACAACGACTAAACTTCTTGTTACAAAAACTTGTGTTCTAAATGATGAAATCAAAATATCTCCAACATCAATTTCTTTATTTTTTATATCAAAGTTTAAATAATAATCTATATAATTTGAATCAAATTTATTAATATTAACTATGAATTTTTTATTATTTTTAGAATAAATAATTGCTTTATCAAAATGACCTCTTGGATAATATCCACCACCAAAAAAGAATGCTTTATCATTAAGTTTGTGTGATATTTCTGAAACATATAAAATTGAAGGAATTTCTGGTTCATCTAAAATTGAATTAGAAGGTATTGTCCCTATTAGTGCATGTCCTGGTTCTATATGAGTTGTATTAAAATCTTTTAATAATTTAGTTGTTGAAGTTGAATTTGCACTTGGAGAATTTATATGTTTAATTTTTATATTATTTTTTTTGGCTATTTCTATCGCTTTATTTATTGTTTTTAAATTATTTGTTGGCAAAGTTTTTTTACCATTAAATAAAAGATTTGGAAATGAAGTAAAACCAACTATATTAATGTTTGGAATATTTTTAATTTTTTTAATTGTTAAATCTAATTCACCAATTTTAAATCCACCATATTGACCTTTATAAAAAGTATCTTTTTGTCCAATAACTCTTAAAATAATATCTTGATTTATATTTAATTTTTTTGCTTCTTTAGAAATTTTTTGGATTTTTTTAATTGAAAAAACTGTTATAACTTCAGGTTTTAATTTTAAAATTTTTTCAACAAAATTATTTGGTATTTGAACAAGATGACCAATATTACCAATTTTAATTCCTGCTTTACTTAACATTAATGCTTCTTGAAAATCAACGCATGCTGCTTTTTTAATTCCAACACTTTCAATTGCTTTTGCAACAAGAGGATTTCTTCCAAATTGTTTTGTCATTTGAAAAATATCCATATTGTATTTATTAGCTTCATTTTTCATTAATTTTGCATTTTTTTTGATTGAATCTAAATCTAATACATATGAATTAGGTAAAATCAAACTTTTTTTAAATGCTTCTTTAGTAAAATTAACTAATTTTTTATTTCTTCTTATTATTGAATCTAAAAACATTTATTCTCCCAATTAAAAATCTAAAATTCTCAATATATTTTTAAAACTAATTTTTTTTCATTGTTCTTTAGAAATTTTATTTTTTATTTCTTTATAAAAATTATTAATCAAATAAGAATATCCATGTCCATTAAAAGATTTTAAATATTCTTTTCTAGAAATATCCAATGAAATTACTATTTTATCCTCAAAACCTAACTCAATTAATTTTATTATTTTTTGAATTCTTTTTTCATCTTTTAAATATGATTGTTTACCAATTGTATCAATTCCAATATTAAAACCTAATTTTAATATTTTTAATATTTCATCAATATTTTCAATTAAATCAACATGACCAATTATTGTTTTTTTAGTATTTACAGATATTTTTTTTAAAAATAATGCTTGATCATAACCTAATTTTCCTAAATTAACATGAGTATAAATAGGTACACCAATTTTTTTTTGAACATTAACAGCAGCTTGAAAAACTTTTTTTTCAAAAGAATGTATTTTATCTGAACTTGTTGCAATTTCACCAATAATACCTGCTTTTAAATTTGTATCTTTAAAACCGATTGTTATATGTTTATAAAATTCATTTTCTAATTCAGAAATAGTCATTTTGTTATTCAATTCATAATCATTTAAATAATATCCAGTAGAAGTTACTATTGGAATATTTAATTCTTCTGAAATTTCACATATTTTTCTTTTATTTGAATTCATGCTTTGATTTGATAAATCTACAATTAAACCTAGATTTTGTTCTAAAGCAAATGATAATTCTTTTTTAATTAATTTTTTATCTTTAATTAAAGATGTATTATCTTTTCTAATGTGAGTTAAATCAAAATTCAAATGTTCATGTGATAAAATAAATTTACCTTTAACATTTTCTTTTTGAATTTTTTTATTTATTAGCTGAATCATATTAGATTAAACTTATAAAATATATTATATTAAATAAAATACCTACTAAGAGTGCACCTAATGGTCCAACAGCAATTTCTGATAATTTTAATTTCTTAGTTGTTGAGTTAAGTATCACTATAAATATAACTAAACCTGCTCCTAATGAAGGTAATCAGAATGCAAATCCTGCCATTGTTGATGGTAATAAACTTTGTAAACTTTGACCCATTGTGAAAGCAGCTATAATTCCACCAACTAAAAATGCATAATTTATTGTTTGTGTAATACCTGTTCTCATTGAGTCTGAAACTTTTTTTATTCCAGGTACTTTTAATAATAATTTAGCAAGTGATTTAAGTAGATAAACTTCTGCAAATAATGAAAGTCCACCCATTATTCCTGCTAGTGCTATAGCAATTAAATATGTTCCTTCTTGATTTGTACTTGAAACAATTTGAGCCCCTATTATTTTAGCTAAATCACCTCATACAAATACTGCTGTTAGTCCAACTGGAGAATATACACCAGTTAAAAGCGCAGTTAAAACAACTAATGGAAGAAATCCAATTACTCATGTTGTATCTGCTATCAATGCAGAAACTACATCTCCAGAATTAGCTGAAGTTGTTTGAACACCCATAGAAACTAATGGTGCTACTGCAAATGAAGCAACTGCCATTGAAGCTATAGAACCTGATAAAACAAATCATCATTTATTTTGTTTTATTTCTTCAGCATTAGTTATAAACAATTTAAATTTACTTTCTAATGATTGATCTTTTTCTTTATTAAAGTTTGGATTTTTCTTTTTAAATTCAAGATGTTCCTGAATTGCAAAACCAAATAATAATGCTGTACCAACAAGTAAAGTTAATGCCATTGGGTATAAATTAGCATCAGTTCAACCAAATCTTGCTATTAAGATATAAGTTAATATAGAAATCAAGGCTGAAATTGAACCTTTTTTTCAACCTGATTGTATATATATAGCAATCACAGGAAACATAGCAAATATAAATGGAAATGCACCATCTATTATCATACCAAGATTTCAACCAAATCCTGGATATGTTATTTTTTGAATTGCTGTTCCTAAAGCATTTAATCCTCAAAAAATTGAAGCACCATATGCCATTGCAATCACTGTTGAAATTATTGAATATTTAAAGTTTTTTTTGAATAAAAGTCCTATCATTTCAGAACCTAATAAAACTGTATGTACAATAAGTATGTTTTGAGTTATAGAAAATGGAATAAACCCAATAACATAACCTATACTCATAGCAAACGACATTCCTGCCAATGCTTTATATTTTAATATTCCTTGCTTTTTTTGACCAATTAAAGGTCTAACACCATCATTATAACAAGCAATATTTCTATTTGCTAAAAAAGCAGTTATTCCTGATAACAAAACAATCATTATCCCACCTATTGTTGTGATCAATAAATTGTCTGTTAACATTTTTAATGTTTCATTCATTTATTTTCCTTTCTTTATAAATATAAAATTTTTTACAATTGTTTTAATGGCATAATCTACCTCTGATGAAACAAAACCAAAAGCTATTACACCATTTTTAATCATTTGTATTATTTCTTCTTCTGATTTTTTAGATGATTGTGTTGCTATAGTTTTTGTTTTTTGAATTCCTAATAAAGAAATTGCCATTGCCAAGGCACCACCACCGCCAGTATCGCAAGAACCTAAATATAAATCAAATTTTCCTTCTTGCATTGCTAAAGCAGCATCTAAATCAGACATTATTTTTACTTCTATGTCTGGAAAATTTAAATTAATTTTATTCTTAATTTCATTTTTTTTAAGTTGTCCACCAATAACTATTTTAATAATATACCTCTATTTCTTTAATTAACATATTTTAAAACATGCATTAATAAATATTTTTTTTCATTTTCTGGTATTTTTAAATTTAAATCCTTAAAAAAATTTTTTAACAATGCACAACCTTTTTCATATTCAGGATTTCCAATAATTTGTTTTACTACAAGAGGATCTAAAGAATCAACTTTTTCTTTTTTCTTTATTCTTGTAATAGCAATTGCTGTATGTGTTAAAAATCTTTGTTTATCATTTTTATCCCATTTTTTAACTTTTTTATTTAATTTTTCTAAAAATAAAAATGTTTCTTTGTCAATTTGATTTGAATTTAATAAAATTTCTAATCTTTTCATCTTTTTAACCTTTATTTTCAATCTTTATGTTAAATAAAATTTTAAACTTTCCATTGAATATTATAATTTCAATATTTAAATTATAAAATAATTATTTCAATTTTTTATATATACAAGTAAAATTTTTTAATTTTTTTGATACTAAATTAATTTTAAAA
>CAKNAO010000027.1:5412-8316 GCA_929200685.1 uncultured bacterium
TTCTCCAACTTCATATCTAATCATTTTAATTGCTTTTGCAGAATTATTAATTAAATATTTTAAAACAGATATTTTTTCCATAACAAATTCTTGATCTAGAAGTGTTATTTCTGAAAGTTTTTTTCTAAGCATTCCTTTAGCAATATTTTCCCTAATATTTTTAGGTTTTGATTGAAGTATTTGTGAATTTTCAATTTCAATTTTTAATTTATCAAGTTCTTTATGAGGAATAGAATTTTCATCTAAATATTTTGGATTCATAGAAGCAATATGCATTGCAACATTTTTTAATGATTCTTTAGAGCCACCTTCTGCAATAATAATAGAAGCAATTTTTTTATTAACATGAACATATGAACCTAAAATTTGTGAATTAGAAATTGTTAATATTTCTGCTCTTCTTAAAATAATTTTTTCACCAATTTTAGCAGTTGCTTCAACACAAATTTCTGAAATTGTTTTACCATCATTGTTTGAAAGTTCTTTTGCATCTTTAATTGTTTTAAAATTATTTTTAATAAGAATATCTCCTATTTTATCTACAACATCTAAAAATTGTTGATTAGCTGCTACAAAGTCTGTTTGAGAATTAACTTCATATATTAAAATTTTTTTTTCTTTTTTTAATATTGAAACTACACCTTCAGTTGCAACTTCATCAAATTTTTTAGCAGCTTTAATAGCACCTCTTTTTTGAAGTCATTCAATTGCTTTTTCAAAGTTATTATTAGAAGCTTCTAAAGCATTTTTACAATCTAAAAATCCTGATCCTGTTTTTTGTCTTAATTTTTTAATAAGTAATATTGACATTTTTTTCTCCTATGATAAAACTTTAATAAGTTCATCTTTTTTCATTTTAGAATAATTTTTAATCTTTTTTTGTTTAGCTTTTTCTTTTAATTCAACAATTGTTAATTCATCTAAATTGATTTTTTTTGAAGATAAATCTAATTTTTCTTTATGAACATCTAATTTTTGATTTTGAATTGTTTGAATTTCTTCATTAATATTTTTTTTATTTTGATTATTATTTTTAAAAATAGATTTTCTATATTGAATTTTTGAACCATATTTTTTTCTAAATAGTTTTTTAGATTTTTTTTCTTCAGGAAGTTGAATTTTTGAATCATCTTGATAAGCAAATAAAGTTTGACCACCTTTAACAATTGCAATAGCATCTGCAAGAATTGTAATAATAAGTGTGATAGATTTAATTGAATCATCATTGGCTGGTATTGCAATATCAACTATCGAAGGATCAACATTTGTATCAACAATACCAATAATTTTAATGCCTAATTTTTTAGCTTCTTTTATTGCTATTTCATCAGTTTTAGGATCAGTAATTATCATGACATTAGGTTTATTTTTCATATTTTTTATTCCTAAAAGATTTTTTTGAAGTTTTTGATATTCTTTATTTAAAAGAATTCCTTCTTTTTTAGTGTATCCTTTAAAATTATTTTCAACTAGTTTTTCAAGTTCAAACATTCTTCTTACTCTCTTAAAAATAGTTCTATTATTAGTTAAAGTTCCACCAAGTCATCTTTCCGAAACATATAATGAATTAGTTCTTAAAGCATTAAACTTAATAGTTTCTTTTGCTTGTTTTCTTGTGCCAACAAATATAAAACTTGCTTCTCTTTCTGCAAATTTTTTAATTATTTGATAAGCAAATTCTAAAGTTTTTTTAGTTTTTTGAATATCAATAATGTGTGTACCTTTTTTAATTGTTAAAATGTAAGGTTTCATTTTAGGATTTCATATTGATTTATTATGACCAAAATAAACTCCAGCTTCTAATAATTTTTTTTTTGAAATAATTTCTTTTTGTTTTATTGATTTATCTTGATTTTCCATTTTTCCTCGTTTATATCTTCTTTAAAGTTCTAAAATAAGGATCTCAAACTTGAGACAACACCTTAAAAATTCCTTTAAATGTTTAATACCATAATAATAAATAATTTAATCTATATATAGTATAACATAAATAAAATTTTACATATTTAAGGTAGGAGATAAAATGAAAAATAGAGGAATGATGCTTGAAAGTTTAATAAATAAAACAATTAAATATTATGATCAAAATAATATTGCTCTTTTTCATAAAAAAGAAATTCCAATATCTTTTTCTAAAATTAAAAAAAATAATGGCAAAATAAATATTATTAATGCTAAAATCAAAAATAAATCAACAATTGATTATTATGGAATTTACAACGGAACTTTTTATGCTTTTGAAGCTAAAAGCACAAAACTTAATTCTCTTCCAATCAAAAATATTAAAGAACATCAAATAAATTATTTGAATAAAATAATTAAATATGGAGGAAAAGGTTTTTTAATTGTTGCTTTTCAAAAATATGATGAATATTTTGTCATTAAAAATGAATTAATAAAAAATTTAAAAAATAAATCACTTAATATTAAAATAGCAAGAAAAAATGGAATTCAACTTGAGATTATTTATCCAGGTATATTAGATTTTTTAAATATATTACAATAATAAAAAACACTTTTAGTGTTTTTTTTTTTTTTTTTTTTTTTATAATAAATTTTTAAACTATTTTACTGTTTCTTTAAAAGTTTTTGCTGCTTTAAATTTTGGGGCATTTTTAGCAAAAATATGGATTTGTTTTTTTGTAGTAGGATTAATACCATTTCTTGCTTTTCTATGAACTCTTTCAAATTTTCCAAGTCCAACAATTGAAACTTCTTGTCCTTTGGCAACATTTGAAGTGATAACTTCAACTAATGAAGTTATAACTCTTTCAGTATCTGCTTTTGTTAAACCAGATTCAGAAGCAACTGCTTCTATTAATTCTTGTTTTTTAATAATTATCTCCTTTTTAATCTTTTAATAATTTATTTAAAGATTTATTTTTTTGTATAAAACAATTATAC
>CAKNAO010000028.1:0-4737 GCA_929200685.1 uncultured bacterium
TTATAATAGAATTAAAATATTTAATATTAAGGGAGTTTTTAATGAAAAAAACAATTGATGATTTAAATTTAAAAGGTAAAAAAATTTTAGTTAGAGTTGATTTTAATGTTCCTATTAAAAATGGGATAGTTCAATCTGATAAGAGAATTAAAGCTTCACTTCCAACAATTAAAAAAATTATTAATGATGGTGGAAAAGTTATTATTTTTTCACATCTTGGAAGAATTATTAATAAAGAAGATAAAATTAAAAATAATTTAAAACCTATTTCTATATTGCTTTCAAAATTTTTGAATAAAAAAGTAAAATTTTCAAATGAAACAAGGGGAAATAATCTTGAAAAAAAAATTAATAACATGAAAAATAGTGATGTATTAATGATTCAAAACACTAGATATGAAGATCTTAATAATAAAGCTGAGTCTGAAAATAATTTAGAACTTGGAAAATATTGAGCTTCACTAGGTGAAATATTTATTAATGATGCTTTTGGCACTGCACATAGAAAGCATGCCTCTAATTTTGGTATTTCTTCTAATATTAAAATTTCTGCTATTGGTTATTTAATTCAAAATGAAATTAAAATGTTAAATAAAGTTTTAAATTTTCCTAAAAAACCTTTTATCGCAATAATAGGTGGTGCAAAAGTTTCAGATAAAATTTTAGTCATTCAAAATTTACTTAAAAAAGTTGACAAAATATTGATTGGTGGTGGAATGGCATATACATTTTTAAAAGCTCAAGGATATCAAATAGGAAATTCATTAGTAGAAGAAGATTATATTGAAATTGCTAAAAAATTTTTAATTAAAAGTAAAGATAAAATTATTCTTCCTATTGATCATGCTATTTCTAATAAATTTTTTAATAACAAAAGAAAAATTACTAAAGGAATTGATATACCAAAAGGTTATATGGGTTTAGATTTGGGTAAAAAAACAATTGATTTATATCAAAAAATACTTCAAGAAGTAAAGACAATTATTTGAAATGGTCCAATGGGAGTAACAGAATTTAATAATTTTAAAGAAGGTACAATTTTTATTGCAAAATCAATAGTAAATCAAAATAATGTATTTTCAATAATTGGTGGTGGTGATTCAGCAGCAGCAGCAATTGAATTAGGATTTGAAGATAAATTTTCTCATATTTCAACTGGGGGTGGTGCTTCTCTTCAATATATTGAAGGTAAAATATTGCCTGGAATTGAAATAATTCAAAATAAATAAAATTTATTTTTTTAGATTAAGTACATAAAAATTGTTTTGTTTTTTTAACATATATAAATCATGAAATTTGAATAATTAATATTGTTGTTAAAGACATTGGCAATAAATCTATTCATTCTAAATTCCCAGCTTCAATTAAAAATAAATGTGGTATTAATAGATTTAAAAATGGTATGTATTTTATTAAATTAATATTTGTAACAATAAAAGCATAAAAATTCTTTTCTTGAGTCATAGATGAAGCAACAATATAAAAACCAACACTTATTGAACATCAAATTCAAATTGCAATTAACCTTTTTTTATTATTAGAAATTGAGTTATTTAATAATTTTATTCCAATAGAAATAAAAATATAAACAAATAATATTGAAACAAAAAATTTTGTAATATTTAAATAAATATCATTTGTAAATTCTCCTCCAAGATAATAATATATAGATATTGGTGCTATTAGACATATTGAACCTATGTTTATAATAAAGAATAATAAATCAACAAAGAATTTTGTAAATACAACAACATTTTTATTATGCGTAATAAAACTAATTCTATTTTTGTCCATTGTACTATTGTCTCTAAGTATTGAAAAAACTCTTACAAATAAAGAAAAAATTGCACCTTGAATTAAAATAGCTGGCAACAAATTAGCAGCAAGAGTTACTTTTACAAAGTAAACTCCATCATCATATTCTTTAGGACTTAAAGCCTTTTTTTTAATTTCTCATCTTCAATCACTTTGAATTTGATCATCAAAATTTTCAGTAGCAAATATTGTTATTATAGGGATTCCGATGGCGAAAATCATTCCAATAATTTTCATTGGGATAAATTGATTTGCAAATTCTGATTTAAGTATTCTTCAACCTGAATTAATTTTGTCAAACATTTTCTTCACCATATCCTTCAAATACTGATTCTGCAATATTTTTTTCTTTTATTGTTGAATATTTATAATTTGGATTTTTAATTAAAATTTTATTAATTTTTTTAAAATAAGATATATTTTTAATTTCAATTAAATTTTCTTTTTTGGATTTTTTAGTTAGTAAAACACCATCCATATTTTTAATTTTTTCTAATGGAATTTCTAAATTTGTTGCAATAGTAATAATATTATTATCAATTTTCTTTTTATCAATAATTATGCCATCTTTTAAAATATAAAATTCTTCACACATTTTTTGAATAACATTCATTCTATGAGAAGTAATTATTATTGTTTTTTCTTTTAATCTTAAAAAAATATTGCTTATTTTATTAACCATAATTGGGTCTAAACCATCAAAAGGCTCATCTAATAATAATATTTCCATTTTTGGATTTAAAAATGTTGTAATAACTTTAATTTTTTGTTGATTACCTTTTGATAAGTTTTTTATGGGCATATTTAAAAATTGCAAAAATTCCATTTCTTTTGATAATTTTTCAATAATTTCTTTTGCTTTTCTTTTTGGAACTTTGTATAAAGATGCTATTTGATATAGATGTTTTTTAACTTTCATTGGGTTTTTAGGTTCAGCACCAGCTGAAAGATAAGAAATTTTTTTTCTTGTTTCATTATTAAAAGGTTTTCCATCCAACAAAATTCTACCTTGATAATCCTCAATAAAATTTGCAATAATATTAAAAGTAGTGGTTTTTCCTGAACCATTAAAACCTATTAAACCTGTTATTTTGTTTCTCTTAAATTCAATATTAACAGATTTTAAAGCTTTAATAGTTTTGTCATATGTTTTTGAAACATTTTCTACTTTTATATACATAATATTAAAAAAATGATATCATATATTAAATGTATATTTTAAAAAAATATTTTGTTTTTTTATAATAAATAAATTATAATTTAATAGTTAAAAAGGATTAAATAGTGAAAAAATTAAAATTAGGATTATTTATTTCAACTATATTAGGTACTTTGGGAGGATTAGTATTTTCTATTTATTATATTAGTGCTACAAAAAGAGAAGATAAAAATATTAAAGTAAAAGGTGTTTTTAGTACAAATTTTTTAGCAAATTTTAAAACTTATTTTCGTAAAAAAAATGTTGGTCTTGAAAAAGAAAATATTTATTTTAGTTATGAAAATCCTTCAAATAACAAATCTTTAAAATATAATGAAAATAAATTATTTAATATTGGTTCTCAAAGTGAAGCATTTCTTGCTTTCACAACAATAAGATTAATACAAGATACTATTAATCAAGATGATGAAACAAAAAAAATTACTTTAAATGATAAATTAAGTAAATGATATAAAATTGATTCTTCTAATGAAATAAACAAAGAAATTGCCAATATATTAAATGGTGATAAATTAAAAATTATTAATGAATCATCTAGTAGTTACAATTTTTTAACTGATGTTAGTATTTTGAATTTATTAACAAATTCTTCTGATTTGCCAAATTTTAATAATTTGAAAAAAGTAATTCCTGTTACTAATGAAATTAGAAAAAAATATCAAAAACAAAAAATTAAGTTAAATTTAGATGGTACTTTTAGAAATTTTGAAAATTTAAATAATTCTAGATTTAAATTAATAGATTTTATGCGTTTAGCTTCTAGTGATTTAATTGATAAAAAAGAAAATAATGTTGAAGTAAATTATTTTAATAGAGATAATTTGAACTATTTATCTAGTGGTTATGGACCATGAAAAAAAAATAATAATTTTTGAAATTTGAAAAATCATTCACCATTAAATTTTATTATTTTAGGTGATATAATTGAAAAAATTTATAAAAATTTTAAAGGAATTACAAAAACTTTTGATGAAATTATTAGAGAATATATTTTTGAACCTTTAAAAATGAATAATACTTATTATAATATTGAAAAAATAGATAAACTCAAAGGTAAAAGTTATAAAGAAATTTCTACTTCATTTTTAAATGCTAATTCTGGTTTTGTTTCTAATTTAGAAGATTTAACAAAATTTTACAAAGCAATTCATAATAAAAGTTCATTACTTTTACCTTCTAAATCCTTTAATGGTCAAGATGACCCTTATGAAGGCTGATATAAATTAACAAAAATTCCCTCAAAATATTTAAATTATAAATTAAATTGAAAAGGACCTGGAGCAACAAAACTTTACTTTTCAATAAATAATAATATTGTATTTTCTCATTATGAAGAAAATATTTATTTCAATGTAGGTATTTCAAATGACTTTAGATCATGATCTTTTTTTTCAAAAGAAAAAGATTTCTTTTTAATGGTAGCTTCAGATGTACCTTATAGTTTTTATTCTAATAATAAAAATTTACAAACAAATTCTAATTCATTAGTTAAAACTCCTACACAAATCACTGGTTTTATTGAATCTACATTTCTTTCTGAAATATGAACTTTATTAACTAAAATTAAATAAAGAATTATTTTTAAAAAATATGTTTTTATTGAACATTATATTAATAAAAAATAAAATGTTATAATTTTAAAAAATGTAAAATTAAAAATTAAAGGAATTAAAATAATGAAAAAAATTAATTGATTTAAAAGA
>CAKNAO010000028.1:4747-8074 GCA_929200685.1 uncultured bacterium
TTTCATGTCTTGAAACATTTTAAAAACATTAATAATTGAAGAATATAAAAATAAACAAGAATTTTTATTAAACAATTTAAAGATAAAAATTGCTAAATTAGAATCAGATAAAGAAAATAATGAAAAATTACTTGAGGAACGCAAAATAAGAAATGAAGATTTAAAAAAAGAAAAAGAAAATTTTGAATTAAAATTTAAAATTCTTGAAAAAGATAACCAAAAAATTAAAAATGAAAAAGAAAAAATTTTTCAAAAATTTGAAAATGAAAAAGAAAATCATTTAAAAGAATTTACTAATAAAAAAAATCTAGAAAATGAAATATCTAAATTAAGCATTAAACTTAATAAAACTGAAAGTTATAAAAAAGAACTTTTAGAAATTGATAAAAAATTAACTCCTCTTGATAAAATAGAAAAAACCTTTTTTGGTATATCTGGAAATAAAGGTAAAGGTAATTTAGCAGAAAAACAACTTGAACAAATTTTAAAATCTATTGATTTACCAGAGAATTTTTGAACTAAAAATTTAGTTGTTGGTTCAAAACAAGTAGAATTTGCAATTAAGGCTGATTTTGAAGAAAAGTGAATACCTATTGATTCAAAATTAATAGAACATGAAGTTGATGAAGAAAATAAAATAATTATTAATGATAAATTTAAAAACAAAGTAATTCAACAAGTTAAAAATATTACAAAATATTTAAATAAAAAAAATACTTCTACATATGGAGTATTGGTTCTTCAAAATGATGAAATTTATATGAAATTATTTGATATATTTCCCTCACTTTTTAAACAAATGATTAAAAATTATAAAATTTATATATTTTCTCCTTCTTCATTTGTTCAATTTTCATGATCAATTGCTCAAATACTCGAAATTTATAAAAAAGTTGATCAAAAAGAAAAACTTTATAAAGAAATAATGTCATTAGTAGATACAATAACTAAATTTGGCACTAGTGTTAAAGATGCTTATAAATCTTTAAAAATAGCAGTAAATACACATTATGAAATATTTGAAAAAAAACAAAACAAACTACAAACTAATTTTTCTAAAACAAAAATTAAAAAAGTTGCTTCACTTGAAGAAAAACAAAAATATAAAAAACAAGAATAAATTTTTAAATATTTTAATCAATAATATATTAATTATTATTTTAAGTTTTTTATTATTGATTGTGAAATTATATTAGCACAAATTAATCTATTAAATTGTTTTTTTACATTTTTATATATTATAAGTTTTCCTAGTATTTTTTCATTTGCAGGTTTTTGATTAATAAATTTTTCATATTCATTAGCTATTTTAATTATTTGTTTTTTTGATTTATTTAAAATGTGTTCTAAAAATATATCAACTGAAGATTTAAAAATTGCACATCCTTCACCATTTCAAACAACACTATAAAGTTTATCATTTATAAAATTTCATTTTATATGCATTTCATCAATGCAACGATTTGAATATTCTTCAATATCAGCTTTTTCTTTGAAATTTCCATATAAAATAGGATTTGTATAATGTTCCATTATTATTTTTCTTTTAGTTTTTATATTTTTAAGTGATGTCAATAAAATTACCGCCTTTTTTAATTTCTTTAACTACAAAATCAATATCAGATTTTTCATTATAAATTGCAAAACTCATTCTAATTACATCTTCTAGTTTAAAAGTATTAAATAAATACAAAGCACAATGTTTGCCAGAACGCAAAATTATATTTCTATATCCAAGATAATTAACAATTTCTTGTGAAGAAATTCCTTTAATTCTAAATAAAACATTATAATCATCTCTTTTAGAAATAAAATCTATATTTGGTATTTTACTTAATTGATCATAAGCATATTTTACAAGGTTTTTTTTATGATTAAAATCATCATATTTATTCATGTATTTAATTCCATAACCCATCCCAATAATGCCGGCAATATGAGGTGTTCCTGGTTCAAAACCATAAAAACCTTTTTTAACTAAAAATCCATTTTCATCAAAATTAGAAATAGAACCACTACCAATAATTTCAGGATTAAGATTTTTTAAAAGATTATTTTTAACAACAAGTGCTCCTATACCTGTTGGGCCATAAATTTTTGTTCCAGAAAAAACAATAATATCACTATTTTTTATTGAAACTTTAGTTGAATTAATGGCTTGTGCAGCATCATTAACTAAAATTCCTCCATATGATTTTATTTTTTTATAAATAAGATTGATATCATTTTTTTCATGAATTGAATTATTTATTTGGGCAAAAGCAACAATTTTGGTTTTTTTATTTATATCATTAATAATATTTGAAGAAATTATAATTTTTGCATTATTTCTTTTGGCGAGTTGAATTCATGGTACTGCATTTGAAGAGTGATTATATTTAGAAATAATTATTTCATCATCTTTATTAATTAAATAATCTAATGTTCTTGAAATTTTGTTAATTCCATCAGTTGTTCCAGAAGTAAAAATAATTTCGTTCACTTTACAATCAACAAGATTAGAAATAATTTTTCTTGTATTATTAATTTTTTTCATGACAATAACACCTAATTTTGAATCTATTGAATGACTATTAATGGGATATTCTTTATAATATTCAACTATTTTTTTTATCACAGGAATAGGTTTTAAAGTTCCAGAATTGGAATCTAAAAAAATTGTATTTTTTAATAATGGAAAATCTTTTCTTCTCATAATTCCTCTTAAATTATAATTTTATTTATTTTAATAACTTTTCTATTAAATTTTTTGTCTTTTTTATTTAATGAATTAAGTCAATTCATATAATATTTTTTTTTAATTTTATTTAATTTTACAATATTTTGATTAATATAAATATTTTTTCTTTTTTTCTTTAAATCTTTATAATATCTTGAAATTTGATAAACAAATCATAACATTTTGGCAAATGAATTTCAATTAATATTTGGACAATATTTATTTATTTCTTCAAAAATCTTTTTAAACATATTTTTATCTATTTTTTTTTCAATAAATGAAGATTCTCATTCATATAATTTTTCAATTTTTATTTTTTTGTTATATATAAGTGCAATTTTAGAAATCATAAGTTTTGTTTGATTATGTATAAAAATTTTTTTATATTTTTTTCAATTATTATTATTTTTTAATTTATTTTTTATTATTTTTAATTTTTTCATAATATTTTCCAACTTTATCTAATATAGAATTAATAAATTTATATGATTCATCTGGTGAGTATTTTTTTGTTAATTTAATAAGGACATCTATTACAATTGCTTTATTCGTAAAAGACATTTCAAATGCTCCATATAATAACAACGATCTATTTAATGGACTAATTC
>CAKNAO010000029.1:0-5395 GCA_929200685.1 uncultured bacterium
CAACTAAAAACTTAGCAGAGTTTAATAATAGTTAAATATGACACCATACCAAAACCGGAAACAATTTCATAATATCTTCTATTTTAGTTTAATAATAGTTAAATATGACACCATACCAAAACCATAAAGAGGCAATATTACCAAAAGATGTAGTTTAATAATAGTTAAATATGACACCATACCAAAACTCTATTCGCTAGCATGTTTAATGTTCTACGGTTTAATAATAGTTAAATATGACACCATACCAAAACTTCCTTCATCTTTTACAAACAAAACAAAAAGTTTAATAATAGTTAAATATGACACCATACCAAAACCGTTGCTTCATTTGTATTTCATTGGATACCGTTTAATAATAGTTAAATATGACACCATACCAAAACTTGTTTCGCTGTCATAAAATCGATAATATAGTTTAATAATAGTTAAATATGACACCATACCAAAACACATCAAAAAACATTAAAACCTCATTTTTAGTTTAATAATAGTTAAATATGACACCATACCAAAACTTTTGACATTTGGAATTTGTCCGACCAATTGTTTAATAATAGTTAAATATGACACCATACCAAAACACATCAGCCCTAAAATTGCCTTTTATATATGTTTAATAATAGTTAAATATGACACCATACCAAAACCATTTGGTGTGTTGATTGGAAATTTAACCAGTTTAATAATAGTTAAATATGACACCATACCAAAACTCGTTCGATGTTCAGTATGCTCCATATAGTGTTTAATAATAGTTAAATATGACACCATACCAAAACGGGTCAAAACCTGCTGCTCCCATTACCTTTGTTTAATAATAGTTAAATATGACACCATACCAAAACTTATATCATTTTTAATTTTCTTTTTTTCTTGTTTAATAATAGTTAAATATGACACCATACCAAAACTTTCTCATTAATTCATTTCATTTATATTCAGTTTAATAATAGTTAAATATGACACCATACCAAAACACATAAAGGAAGACATAAAATTAGTTTTGAGTTTAATAATAGTTAAATATGACACCATACCAAAACTTACTCATTATGTAATCCTTTTTCTTATACAGTTTAATAATAGTTAAATATGACACCATACCAAAACTCAAAATCAAAAAAAATGATTTTTTTTGATTTTAATGTGATGATTATATATTTCAAATTTAACTATTTATTGTTATAAATATTTGCAACTATTTATAACTATTAAAATTATATATTTTTAATAAATAGTTTTGTTCTTTTAATAATATTACCCATAAAATCTTTTTTTATTAATTCTGAATTTAAAAATTTTGTATTAATTGTTTTATAAATTTGATTTTTTTCTTTTTTGGTTTTGTTTCTTGAAAGATATTTAATTTCTAATCTATTTTTTTTTCAATCACAACCACAAATAAAATATTCTATTCCATCTTTTAAAATAATATCATTTCTTTTTAGAATTCAAAGATGCTTATTTTTAATATCAATATTTTTTATTTTTTTCATTTTATCTAACTCTGATTGCCTTATTTCAAATTTAGTTTTATTAAAAAAAGCATTTTTAATATTAATTGGAATAATTTGATAATTTCCTTTTTTATTTTTATAAATACGAATTTCTAATCAATTTAAATTTTCATAAAAACTATTTTTATTTTTATTATTACCAAAAAATATTGCATCAATATCTTTATTTTCTTTAAATATTTTTACTTTATTAACTATTATTTCAATATCTTTTTTTTCTTTATTTTTATAAATAAATTTTAAATTTTCTTTATTTTTTAAATATGTTTGAAAAGGTTTATTAAATTCAGAATTTGCCTTATAAACTTTACAAATAGAATCATATAAACTTTCATTAAATTCTTTAAGAGCAACATTATTAGAATTTTTATTTAAAGGATTAAAATATTTTTCACAATCTTTTTTTTCCATATCAATTAATTGATAAAATTTAAATGATTTTAAATATTTTTCACCTTTTTTATTCTCAATTAATTTAGCACCTATAAGTTTTTCATTTGAACCTTTTAATTGAGAATTTAATTCTAATTTTCTTGAAAATTTTATTTGATTAATTTTATCATTTAATTCTTTTTGACCAAATTCAAGATTTTTGTGTAAAACTTTATATTTTTCTTCTCATTTATAATTAAGATTAAGATCACTATTTTCTTTCTTGCTTATTTTTGGTAAATGAGAATATTTTTCAATTATTTTATTATCCCTATATGTTTGAGATAATAATGTTAAAAAATAAGCATCTTCTGCATGATGACCATGTCAAATTCTATTTTTCATTCCTTTTTCATCGATAGAATCACTAGCATCTTTAGGTCTTAAAAGATTACCATTTAATTTTTCAATATATTTTCTTGAGTAATTAGTCATTTTCCCGTTTATAGTTTGAATCATTGTGTCTTTATTAGTAAAAAAATTTTTTAATTTATTCATTATAGCTTTTGAAATATAACTTGTATCAACAAGATTTCTTTGAATAAAAGAAAGTTGTTCATTTGGATCATCAAAATCTTTTGTAAATAATAAATTTTGTAATTTTTTTATATTTTTATTTTTTTTATTTTTTTTATCATAACCAAATAGTTCTTTTCATCAAAAGGATAATTCTAAAAATTTTTTATTAGAAAGTCATTGATAAGGAGTTTTATTACCTTTTTTACTATTGTTTATATTTTTAGTTAATACTTTATTGTTTATACTATCGTCAAAACTTTTTGATTTAGGAAGTATATGATCAATATCATATTTATGTGGATTATTTTTTAAATCATTAATATTAATTTTTTCACCATCATAAATATCTTTAAGATCTTGAGTTAATCATAAATAAACTTTTTGAAAAATACCACTTTTACTTGATTTATTTTTTGTTTTAAAATCAAATTTTAATATTTTAGAAACTTCATCTTTTTTAGATTTAAGATGTTTTTGAAAATTTTGTATATTTTCTCTTTCTTTTTTATTATTTGTTTGTCTTGTCATTTCAACAACAATTTTAAAAATATGAAAATTATTTTTTTGACAATATTTTATTATTTCATTTAATAAACCTGTAGTTTGAAATAAACCTCTTTTAGTATTGGGAGAAGCAATTAATTCTTCAATTCATTTTTTATCTAAATATTTTTTTTCAATAAAATTAATATTTTTATTATTTTGATTCTTATAAAAACTTAAAGTTGAATAGTTTTCATTTTGTTTTAAAAGTTCTGGTATATATTCTTTTAATGCTTTATAACTTAATGAATGAGTTTCAGAAAAATTAATTTTACTATTTTTAATTTCTTTAAATAAATTTTCTTCATCTAAATCAACCTTAAAAATATTTTGAATTTTAATTTTTCTTTTTTCTATTTCTTTTGTTTTATTCAAAATATTAACAAAATCATCTATTTTATTTGAATTAAATTCTTTTATAAAATCTTCAAAATTATTAAAATTAAATTTTGTTTTAATTTTTGTTTTATCAAATAATTTTTTAAAAACAAAATAACTATTAATTTTAGTTAAAATTGGTTCTTTTTTTGTATTAAATCTAAAACCAGAAATATCTTCTTTAGAAATATTTTCATATTTATTAGTAATATATTTAATTGTGCGATTAAAATTTGAATTAGTATTGAATGAAATTTTTAAAATCTCTAATTTATCTTTTGTAGTTAGTTTTTGATTTTCCAAACCAAAAGTAATATTATTTAAATCATTTAAAAGATTAAAAACTTCTGCACTAAATGAATCTTTAGGTGCTCTATCTTTATTTGGATATTCAGAACATTTACCAATAGTTTTTTCTCAAATATTTTCATACTTTTTAACTATTTCACCATTTTCATTTTTCGCATATAAACCATAAGGTGTTGGCGATTTTATTCCACCAGGACCAATTTCAAAACTTCTTTGCCTATTAAAAAAACCAGTTTTTATATAATCTTTTGACTCATTTAAAAAAGCATTAGTTAGTTTTTTATCTATATTTTGGGTTTCAAAAATTTGTTTTAATTCTTTTAAATATTCATTTTTATGAAAATTTCGATTGAAAAAAGATTTTGTTCTTCCAGTTTTTTTAAAATTTTCAATTAATAATTCAATTGGTAATTTTCCTTCTTTTTCTTTTAAAGAAAGTTTATTTCATTTATCTGTTTCTTTTTTTTCTCTTTCTTCATATTTAAAACCTCTATTTGATAAATATCAATAAAGAATAGAGATTAATTGGTTAAATTCAATTTTTTCTTTTAAAGCTTTTTTTCTTAAAATATGAATTCAATATATTTTTTCATTTGAATATTTTTGATTCATTTTTTTATCCATTGGAATTAAATATTTATTTTTAAATTCTTCTACAAATAATTTATCTTTAGAATCTTTTATTTTAATATCTTTAATGTATTTATTTTCAATTAAAAATTTTATAAAATCTCTTTTAAGAGTATTTTTTCTTTTTTTCATTCTTCTTTCACTACGTTTTTGTCTTCTTGTTTCATTTAACAATTTAGAATCTTTTGGATGATCAACAGTATCAAAAAGTCTAACTCCATGTTTAATTATTGAATTATTATCCTTATTTGTAATGCATCATCCAACTGAAGCAATACCAACATCTAAACCTAGTATTATATCTTTTTTTGAATTAACTTTATTTTTTTCCATATTTACTCCTTATTTTGAAAACATAAAATATATAAAATTTAATTTTTTATACTTTCTATTTTTTTATTAAATTAATTTCAACTAAATTTCAGCAATAATTAATTATGATAAAAACCAAATTAAAATTTAAGATGGTAAAAAAATTGTATCATAAAAAAGACACAAAATAAAATTTTGTGTCTTTAAAATTTTAGCCAAGAAGGCTTATCTTAATATGGTGTCATTAATATTTAACTATTATTGTCATAAATATTTGCAATTACTTATAACAAAAACATTATACATTATTTTTTATTATCTTAAATAATTAAAATAATATTAAAATTTAAATCAAGCATTATATTTTCTTTCTTTTTTCTAATATTTAAATTTTAAAAAATTAATTTTTTAAATATTTTTTATAGCTCTATCAATTAAAAAAGAGTTAAAAGAATCTTTATTATCAAAATAATTGTTTAAATCTTTAATATTTAAATGAGTTTTTGTTTGGTGTTCAAGATAAGATAAAAGCATATTTTCATCATAAATTTCAATAAATTCTTCTTGTTTATGAATTATTAATTGTTCAATATTATTTCAACTAACAATATTTTTAAAATTATTTGTAATTGCAATTAAATTAACATTAGTTCTTTCATTTTGAATTTCTTTTTTTAAAAATTGATCAAATCCTATTAAATAAATATTAATTATTTTTAATGAATATTTATCATAAATATCAAATATATAAG
>CAKNAO010000029.1:5405-8031 GCA_929200685.1 uncultured bacterium
AGTTAAAACTTCTTCAATTTCAATTTCATTATTAATATGAAAAAATATTTTAAATAATTTATTTATGGGAAAATCAAAATCTAATATCTTTTTAGAAATAATTTTATTTATTTCATTAAAAAAATCATATATTTTTTCTTTTGAAACAATATCTTCAATAACATTTGGAAATTTTTCTTGAATCATTTTAAAAAATGGATTTGTTGAATTAAAATTTAATATTGTTTCTATTTTTGTTAATGGAGTAATTATTATTGTGTTTTTATTTTTAATTTGTTTAATTGTTTTAAATAAATCATTTGTTTGAATGACTTTATTATTATTAATCTTGTTTATCATAATCTATTTTTATATGCCTACTTTCTGTATTTATTGTTTCATTAATTTTTTTATTACCTCTTAAAAAAATCATTTTTGAATATTGTAAATCTGTTATTTTAAAAATTCTAATGTTACCATTTTTAGGAAGTGTTTTATTTAATAAATTTATTTCATTTTTAGCAATTGATTCTGAAGTAATAATTCTCATATAAACTGAATATTGCAACATAATATAACCATTTTTAATTAAAGAATTATGAAATTTTGTATATTGTTTTTTAGATTCTTCATTTGTAAAATCTAAATCATACATTAAAATTATTCTCATAATTTTAATTCTTGTCATTTTTCCTGTCTAACAATTGAATCTATAAACATATCAACAACTCTATTTAAATAGTGCATTTTTCCTTCATACAAAATTTTTGTGTTAATAATATTAATTAATTCATCTTTTATTTTGTAACTAAATAAATTAGTATTTTTATTTTTTAAAACTATTTTATCAACTAAAGGTCTAAAAGGTTCCATTAAATCAGATGCAAGTGAAAAAAAATTGGTTCAAGATTTATGAAAAAAACTAATTCTTGGATCTAAACCTTTTTTAACAATCGATCTAATAACTAAAGATCTTAAAATAGCATAACCATAATTTAACATTGCATTAATAATTGGACTAGTAATACATTTTTGATCTCTAATAAAATTCATGCCCATTAAAGAATTTCAATATATTTTTGAAGCATGACCTTCTCTATTGGTAATATCAAATGGTTTTATATTTTTAATATAAGAAAATAAAAGTTTTTCATTTTTTAATGAAATTAATTTTTCATTTTTTAAAAGATGAAATTGATTAAAAATTTTTTGTTTTATAATATCTTTTCAACAATTAAATTTATAAATTTGTGTTCAATTTAATTGATTATTAAAATTTTTAAAAGAATTATAATGACCATTATATGGAAAAATTACTGATTGTGGTTCATAGCTTTCATTAAATATAATTACATTAACATTTTCACTAGTTAATCTATTTAATAATTTTAAACTTATACTTGCTCTTGAATTGTGAATTATTAAAGTATCAATATCTTTAATATTTATTAATATTTTTTCTGTTTTTCTATCTAATAATAAATTATTTAAATATAACTTAAAAAATTCATCTGTGTTTATTTCTACTACTTTTCATCCCATGTTTTTAAAAACAATACCTGATTTTTGGGCTTTTGCCCATAATAATTTTATAAAGAAAAAACAAAAAAATATCAAATAAATTAATGAGAATAAAAAATAATAAATTTTATAATTAAAAATATTCAATAATTTTAAATAAAAAAAATATCACATTAGAATGATATTTTTTATTTTAGTGTCTTAACATATGGTGGAGATGCCGGGAGTTGAACCCGGGTCCATAAAAATTTTAAATATATATGTCTACAGTTTATCTCATGTTTATTAATACTATATGAAATTGAGAACAGAGAAGAAAGGAAATTACAAATAGTCAGCAATTTTTTCATTAACTTAAGCTGAGTCTGTTAATATAACTCTATTTATGATACGTTAAATGTTTGAGTTGAGTTTCTCTTGCATCAACGCCAATTAGCATTTAAGCAAATATTGGAGTTTTTTGAGGTGTTAGAAACATAAAAGAATTTGAACTAACAGTTTCCTCATTTGTTTTTTTAGATTTTGCGTTTACAAAGAGCCTAAAAATGGTTAGCGCCATAACCGCACTGCAATATATAAATCCAATAAATATGTCAAATCCATTACATCCCCATATTTTTAATTGTTTTTTTCATTTCTCTATCAATATCTCTTTTTTTGATAATTTCTCTTTTATCAAATTTAGTTTTACCTTTACTTAAAGCAATTTCAATTTTAATATAACCTTTAGAAGATCATTTTAAAATTGTTGGAATAATGGTATATCTTTTGACTTTAATACTTTCTTTAATTTTTTTTAATTCTTTTTTATTAAGAAGTAATTTTCGAGGTCTTGTTTCATCACCAGAAGAATTCATGTAATTATTTATGTGAATATTTGAAACAAATAACTCATTATTTTTAAATGAACAAAAAGATGATTTAATATTTACATTGCCTTTTCTTATTGATTTAACTTCTCAACCAAAAAGTTGAATGCCAGCATCATATTTATCAATTAAATGATAATTAAAAAATGCATCTTTATTTCTCGAAATAACCTTCATCATTCTTTTTTATAAAATCACCCCCTTAAATTTAAATATAAATATTTTTTATATATCTATATTTATATATAAATTATAAG
>CAKNAO010000030.1 GCA_929200685.1 uncultured bacterium
GATTATATGTGTATTTATTTATTTGATTTTATTTATAAAAATCAAAAAATTTTTGATAAAAGTTTTAATTTTGAAGAATTTAAAAATAAATTTCATGAATATAAAATTCAAGCTTTAGATTTAGTGAATTTTGCAATTAGTAATCCAATTTCAGCTGGAGGAATTATAAATTGATATGACATAATAATAAATAAAAATGAAAAATTATTTTTTAAAAATAATAATACTTCTAAAGAATTTTTAATTACAAATTCATCATTAAATGTAAATAATAATAAAAATTTTGATAAAACTCAAAAATTAATTTTAACTTGATTAGTTGAAGATTATAAATTAGAAAAAGTTAATAATAAAAAAAATATTTTTTATGTTTTTGATCACATAATACCTAAAAACAAATTAAATAATTTTGAAATAAAAGGTAAAAATAACATTTTAAATTGTCAAATTTTAACAAATGAAAAAAACAAAGAAAAATCAAATGAAATAAATTTTAGGTATTTAAATATTTGTCCATTATCAAAAAGAATAAATAAATATTTAAAAAATAGATATTTAAATGATTATAAAAAAATGAAAAAAATAATTGAATCTTGAGAAAAAAATGAAAAAGATATTAATCAAAAAAAATTTGATGAATATATTGAAATAAGAAAAAAAGGTTTTAAAAAAATTATTGAAAAAAAAATTAAAAAAGATTTAAGAAAAAAAGAAGAATAAAATCTTCTTTTTTATAATTTTAAAATGACATACATACAATATTTAAAAAAAATAAAAAATTATTCACCTAAAACTATCAAAATATATAGTAAATATTATTATCAACTTAAAAAATATAACTTTAATTATAAAAAACTATTATTAAATACTAACAAAATATCTATTAATACTAAACGTTTATTAATAGCTGCAATTAAAAATTATTATAAATTTAAAAAAGATAATCGTTATAATGAAATAGAACTTCCTAAAAAAGAAATAATTATTAAAGAATATATTAAATTTGATGAATATAAAAAATATTTAAAAAAAATAAATCATAAAACCAAAACTGGTTTTCAAAAAAGAATTATCATAAGATTACTTTTTGAAACAGGAATTAGATCTAGCGAATTATTAAACATTAAAAAGAAAGACATTAAAAATAATAAAATTCATATTTATGGAAAAGGTAGAAAACAAAGAAAAGTTTTAATTTCTAATTGACTTAAAGATGAAATTGAAGAATATATTGAATCTTGTGATAAATTCCTTTTTTCTTTTGGTTATAAAAATTTATATAACAAAATATCTATTTTGGATAAAGAAAGAAAAATATCGCCGCATATGTTTAGAAGAGGTTATGCTAAATATTGTTTTGAAAATAAAATTAATATTTATGATATTTCTTTGTCAATGGGACACAGCAGCATAGAAACAACTATAGGTTATATTAAAAGAAATAGTGAAGATGTAGAAATTTATAAAATATTTTAAAAATAACTAATTAGTTTTTTATTTTCAATAAATTTATTTAATGAATAAAAACTAAAATTAAAACTATTGTTGAAATAATCATAGAAATTGAATCTAATCTATCAAAAATGCCGCCATGACCTGGAATTAAACTTGAAAAATCTTTAATTTTAATTTGTCTTTTAAGATAAGAAAAAAATAAATCTCCAATTGGGGCAACAAAAGATAAAAATAGAGCCATTAAAAATGAAATTAAATATTTATTTATTTCTAAATCTTTTCATATATTTGTAAATATTCCAATTAAAAAAATATATATAAATGAACAAACAAAACCAATTATAAATCCTTCTCAAGTTTTATTTGGCGAGATATTAGGAGCAAATTTTAATTCTTTAAATCATTTTAAACCATAAAAACGACCACCAAAAAATGCCATAGAATCTGAAATAATAGCAATTAAAACAAATAAAATTAAATAACTAATATTAAAAACATTTATAACTCATGCACCTTTAAAAAAGGTAAAAGTAATAATCATCATTGATGTTATTAATAGTTGAGTTTTTATATATCCTAATTGATTATTTTTGGCAATATTAGGTTCTAAAACAATAGGAATTAGTGAAGTTAATAAAACCAATGTATAAGGTTTTCAATCAAAAGCTTTTAAAATAAGAGTTTGTAATCCAACTTTTTTTCATTCTAGACTATCTAGATTATAATGAACTATTAAGTTATATTCATTTCATCCAATTAAAAAAAATAATATTATTGTTGAAGAAGTTATAAGTGAATTATATTTATTAAAACCAAAAGCTTTAATAATTTCAAAAATACCCCAAATAGCAACAATCATATATAAAGATGAACCTATATATTTACCAATTGAACCTGTATAATAATTTATAAATAAAGCTGGTATAACCATTGAAACCATTATAAAAATTGAAATAAATCTAATATTTAATTTTTTGCTAAATTTAAACATAAAAAAATTATACAATACATTTATTTAATTTTATTTAGTGATTAACGATTCAAGTTCTAAAATTAAATCTCGCATTTGAGCAGCTCTTTCAAAATCCATTTCTCTTGCTGCTTTAAACATTTTCCCTCTAGTTCTTTCAATTTCTTTTTTAATAGCAGTTTTATGATTGGAAAAATTTGAAGTTGAATTGTTTTCATTTAAAGAATTATTAATTAATTTGTCAATAATAGTTCCTTGTTCAGGATTTAATGGTTCTGATATTTTTTTAATAATTGTTGTTGGTTTAATATTATTTTTTTGATTAAATTTTTTTTGAATTTTTCTTCGTCTTTTGGTTTCATCAATAGCTTTTTGCATTGAATTTGTAATGTGATCACCATATAAAACAACATGACCATTAACATTTCTGGCTGCTCTACCAATTATTTGAATTAAAGATTTATCAGATCTAAAAAATGATTCTTTATTTGCATCTAAAATTAATATTAAAGAAACTTCAGGTATATCAATGCCTTCTTTTAATAAATTAATACCAACTATTACATCATAAATACCTAAACGAAGTTTACGAAGAATTTCATCTCTTTGAAATGTTTTTAGTTCAGAATGAATATAAGAAACTTTTTCATTGCGTTCTTGTAAATATAAAGATAATTCTTCAGCCATTCTTTTTGTTATTGTAAGAATAAGAGTACGTTCTTTTTTTTGTTTTTGTTTTTGAATTCTATCATAAATATCTTCAATTTGAAATTTAGTTGAACAAACTTCAATTGTTGGATCTAAAAGACCTGTTGGTCTTACAACTTGGCTTATAATTTCACCATTTGTTAAATTTAATTCATAATTTGCTGGAGTAGCAGAAACATATATTTTATTAAATTGAGGAAATTCGTTTTCAAATTCATAAAATTGAAGCGGTCTATTATCAAGAGCCGATGGAAGTCTAAAACCATATTTAACAAGTTGTTCAACACGAGATTTATGACCATTATACATTCCATTTAGTTGTGGTATCATCATATGTGATTCATCAATAATCATTAATGGTTTTTCATTTCTTTTTTGTGAATTTGCAACAACATAATCTAAAATTGTATAAGGTTTTTCTCCAGATTTTTTTTGATTAAAATATCTTGAATAATTTTCTATTCCAGTAGTGGTTCCATATTCACTTAAAGAGTCAATATCAGAAAGAACTCTTTGTTCTAGTCTTTGAGCTTCTAAAAGTTTATTATTATTTTTAAAATATTTTATTCTATTTTTAAGATCTATTTTTATTTCAACAAGAGCTTTTTTAATTGTTTCTGGTCTTGTTGAATAAGAAGAAGCAGGATAAATTGTATATTTTTTAAAAGTTTTTTTAATTTCACCGGTAAATTTATCAATTTTTTTAATATTTTCTATTTCATTTCCAAATTGTTCAACTCTTATAATGTGTTCATTAGTATAACCAGGATTAATTTCAATTACATCACCTCTTGCCCTAAATGTTCCTGGTTTACTATCAATATTATTTCTTACATAACTTCTTTTAACTAAACTTAAAAGAAGATCTTTTCTTAATATTTTTTGTCCAACATAAATTTCTAAAAAATTTTTTTCATATTCTGTTGGATTTAATTGCCCATAAATTGAAGCAACTGAAGCAACAACAATTGTTTTTTTTCCTGAAATTAATGAATTACACGTTGACATTCTCATTGCTTCAATATCTCAATTAGTTTTTGAAGTTTTATCAATATATGTATCAGAAGAAGGAACATAAGCTTCTGGGCGATAATAATCAAAATTAGAAATGAAATATTCAACTCTATCATTTGGAAAAAAAGTTTTAAATTCTGAATACAATTGTCCTGCTAAAGTTTTGTTATGAGATAAAACAATAGTAGTTTTTTGGGTTTTTTCAATAACATTAGCAATTGTAAAAGTTTTTCCTGTTCCAGTTGCACCTAATAAAATTTGATGTTTTTTATTTTTATTAAGACCATTTGTTAAGTTTTGAATGGCTTGAGGTTGATCACCTTTTGGTTTATATTTAGATATTAATTTCATATGTTAATTATATATTCATTATTATTTTTAATAAGAAGAAAAAAAATATAAAAAATGGGGCAAATGATGGGAATCGAACCCACGAATGCTCGGACCACAACCGAGTGCGTTAACCACTTCGCCACATTTGCCATTTATTTTTAAAAATTATATATAAAAATTATTTAGTTATAAAATAATCAGGAAAATCTTTACTAAAATTTTTAATAATTTTTAATAAATGTTTAGTCATTTTTTTTATTTTTTCTTTATCTATTTTTAATTCATAAGAATTTAAAAAAAGTTTTTTTTGTTTAATATTTAAGTTAAAAAAAATAAAAATTGAACATATATCTCAATATTTAGAATTTAATCTTGCTCATTCAAAATCAATTAAAAAAACTTTTGTTTTTGAAAATAATATATTTTTATGATTTAAATCTCCATGTGTCATAACTAATTTATCTTTGAAAGGTATATTTTTATAAATTTGAATTTTTTTATTAATTTTTAGTGAATGAATTTTTTTAATTTCTTTAGCTAAAATAACAATATTCTGATTATTTAATTGTTTTTTTATTTTTCCATTGTAAATATTTTTAATATAAGTAATATCATCAATAAATTGATAATCATTTTTATAATGTGTTGAATTTATAAATTCTTTTTCTAAACCAAAATTTTCTATATTATTTGCTTTTATTTTAAGATGTTTATTTTTATTAAAAAATGAAATATTTGAATTTCCTTCACTAAATTTTCCAACACCATTTAAATTAAATTTTGAAAATTCTAAAAATGGTTTAATTGAACATTTTAATATAAAATTAAAATAATCATTTCAAGATTTAAAAGTATGTTTCATATTTTTTAATTCAATAAAATTAATATCTTGATTAATACTTTTTATTTTTTGGATTGGTTTATTAACTTTTTTATTTGAAAAAAATTTATATTCTTTTTTACCATAAAAAACAATTGAATTTTGTGGTAATTTAAATTTGTTATTCATAAAATAAGGAGAAATTAAAATTGATTGATCAAAAAGTTTTTTGTTTATTCCAATTAAAAAACATGATAATGAAAATCCAAAACCAAATCATTTTCCTTGATATTTTTTTTTAAGTTCAATTATTTCTTCTTTTACTTTTTTAAAAAATAAATAATTATTATTTTTATCTTTATTTTTTAATTCTTTAACTCTTTTTTTATATTTAAATAATTTATTATTATTCATTGAATTTACTGCAATAATAATAAATTTTCCAATATTTTTTAAAGATTTTTTCAAATCTATTCCATCAGATTGATTAAATTCTATTTCATTTAATTTTAAAATTTGTCCATCAAAAAAAAATAAAATAGGAGTTTTTTTTGTAATTTTATTTGGTTCTAAAATTAAAATTTGTCTTTTTTCATTTTGAAAATATGGTGATTGAAATTCTTTAATAATTTTTTTCATAGATTTTTCTCCTTATTCAATTGATTATAAAAGGTAAAGTGTTATAAATGAAAATAGTTATCACAATCACTCAAATATAAGCAGCAAAATGTTGAAGTTGTTGTCTATGTTCAAATGAATCTAAATTATTTCCTATAATTGAAAAACCTAAACTACCTAAAATAATCATATTTCTAAAAATTACTTCTAATCTTATATAAGAAAAAGATTTAAAATCTTTTTTAATTATTGGTCAAGCATATTTTTTAATTATAAAAATTTTTGAATATCCTTTTAATTTATAAAAATCAATTTTTTCTTTTTCTAATGAATTAATTGATTCACTTAATTGTTTTGCAATAACTGAACCAGAATGAAATCCAAACAAAATTGTAGCAAGACCTATTGAATTTAAAAATAATGGATTTAAAATATAAAAAAATATGATAATTGGAATTATTTTAAGAAATGTATTAATTATTTTAGCAGGCAAAAAAATAAATCATTTTTGTAATTTTTCAGATAAAAATATTGACATTGTTATTGAATAAATCATGGCAATAAAAATAGCAATTATACATTGATAAAATAATTCTAAAACTCCTAATCAAGGATTTAATCTTGAATATTTTTCTAATCAAAGAGATATTTTTGGATTAAATAAAGATTGAATTCTTTCTTTAAAAATTAAAAAATTCATTTTTTGAGAATTTAAAATTCATAATGAATAAATTGTTATAAAAATAACTAAAAAAATTAAACTAATTTTAAAAAATTTTTTTCAATTAAAAGTTTGTTTATTTTTTGATTTTACATTTAATAAAATTTTATTAACAAAAATATTAAAAATTTCTAATAAAAAAATTGTAATAAAAATTATTGTTAATGGTATTCCTACAAATTCAAATTTATGAGGAATATTATTATTAATAAAAAAACCAATTCCAATAACTCCAACTGTTGCTAGCATTGTTGTTCATCTAAAATTAGATTCAAATGAATATAAAAAAATCATGATAAATTTATTTTTTGCTCTATCTAAAATTTGTTTTTTAAAAGAATAAATTTTTCCATGCCCTTTTTTTATAAACCATTTATATCCTTCAACATCTATATTTTTAATTATTTCTAACAAATATTTATTACATCATATTCAAGAAAATCATGCAAAAATTATTATTGCTGCATACTCTAAACTAAAAGCATTTTTAGTTGCATTAATAAAAACAATTGCTGGAAATGATCTCAAAAATAACATAAATATTTGAAAAATTATTGATAAAAAATTATTAGTTATATTTTTTGAAGATAAAAAAGATGTTAATATGGCCAAAATAAAACCAATTGTTGTTCCAGTTAAAGTAACTCTAATTGTGATTCATAAATAATTTAATGAATTTTCTAAAACTGTATTACTTGGAAAAGAAGGATCTAAATTTTTAAAATAAAAAATTTTTTCTAAATTTTTAATAAATTCTTCATATTCAACAATATTTAAACTAAATGAAATTTTAAAAAAAGAATAAAAAATTATTAACAAAAATATTAAAATAAAAAATATTTTAAAAAATGGTTTTAGTCTTTTTGAAGCATTTTTACTTTTTGAAGAATATTCAAATAAAAAATTATTCATAAATTTCCTCTATTTTTTTTGATAAATCTTTTTTTGAACCATCAAAAATAATTAGTCCATTTTTAATTCCAATAATTCTTTTCACATCATCTGGAATCAAATCTAATTTATGAATATTAATTATTAATAATGAATCTTTGAATGAACATATTTTTTCAATAATTTCCTTTGATATTTTTAAATCAAGTGAAGTAGTTGGTTCATCTGCTAAAATTATTGAAGGTTTTTGAATAAATAAAAGCAATAT
>CAKNAO010000031.1 GCA_929200685.1 uncultured bacterium
TTCTTTAAATTATTAATTTCATTTAAATTCATAATAGAGAAATTATAAATAATTTAATGATTTAAAAAAATAATAAATTTTATTTTTTAATTATGTAGGATCCTAAATTATTATTTTTATGATGTCAAGAATAACCTTCATCTTCTAAAATATTCTCAAGAACTCTTCTTAAAGTTCCACCATTTCCAGTAATAATTTCTAATGAACTTATTGAACCATTTTCAAAATCCATAATTGCCATTAAAATAATTTTTGTTGCTTCTATTTCATCTTTTCCATGAAGATCTATAATTTTATTATTCAAATTTATATCCTTCTTTTCTTGAAAAATGAAAATATTTTCGACCAATTTTATTTTTTAATTTAAATACTATTTGTTCAAGATTTCTTGAAGTATCTTCTTCATAACCTCATACATATTTAAAAAGTTTATTTTTAGAAGTATATAAATGTTTTCTTTGCATTAAATATCTTAAAAGTTTTGATTCAATTTTAGTAAGTTCAGTTCTTTTATTATTTATAATAACTACATTTTCTAAAAAATCAGCAATAATATCATGATAAATTATTGTTGTAAGATTTGAATGTTGTTTTCAATGACGTCTAGCAATAGCAAAAGTTTTTCATTGAAGAAGTTTAAAATCATTAAGATAAACTACATCATCAACAAGTTTTTTAAAAATTTTATAATCATCTGAATGTGGTTTATCAGAAATTATTACATATTTAAAAGTTTTTGATTGTTTTTTAAATAAAGAATAAAAATGAAAATCAAAATTTTCTTGACTATCTTTTCATAAATATAAAATATCAACTGCTTCTTTAGTAAAAATTTTAATGTTTAAAGGTTCTTTTATGATATGTTCATAATTTAAAAATCTTTTTCAATATTTTTCAACATTTTTTCAAATTTTTCTTTTATTTTTAGGTATTAAAGAAATAATTTTTAATTTTCTTTTATTCTCTTCCATATTAATCATTATAAATAAAAAAAATGATTGTTTAAAATTACTCAATCATTTTTTTGGCATCTGATAATTTAACTGTAAAAAATGAAGTAACACCTCTTGTTTGCATTGTTGCTCCAAATAAATGATCTACTTTTGACATTGTTCCAATTCTATGGGTTACAACAATAAATTGTGTTTGTTTTTTTAATTGTTGTAAATATGAAGCAAATCTTAATACATTTGCTTCATCAAGTGCAGCTTCAACTTCATCTAAAATACATAATGGAATTGGTTTATATTTAAGAATTGCAAATAAAAGGGTTATAGCAATAATTGATTTTTCTCCACCTGAAAATAATTTAAGATTTTTAACAGTTTTTCCTGGAGGTTGAGCAATAATTTCGATTCCTGATATTAAAATATTTTTAGGATCAGTATATTTTACTTCTGCCATACCACCACCAAACATTGTTTTAAAAATATTTATCATTTCATTATTAACATTTTTTACAGTTTCATCTAATTTATTTACAATAATTTTATCCATATTATGAATGGCACTAACAATAATGTCTTTTGCTTCCATTAATTCTTTTTCAGAATTATAAATTTTAAAATATCTTTCTTTAATTTCTTTGTATTTTTCAATTGAATCTAAATTAATATTTCCAATTTCTTTTATTTGATTTTTTAATTTAGCAACAATTTCTTGAGCTTTTTTCTTTTCAATTGACAATGAATATTGATTAATAACATTTTCAACAGTGATTCCATATTCACTCATCAATCTTTCTTTTTGATTATTAATAATAAATTCAGCTTGATTTTTTTCATTTACTTTTGAAGTTGAATTTTCAATTAAATTTCTAAGTTTTTTTTCATTATCTGTTTTTAAATTATTTAAATTAACTATTTCTTTATTAAAATCAATTATTGATTCTCTTTTTAATTTGATTTTTGTTTGAATTGAAGATTTTTGAACTTCAAAATTTTCAGTTGAAATTTTTTTATTATTATTAGCTTTAAATTTTTTATTTGTTTCAAATTCAAATTGAGATTTTAAATTATTAAATTGAACTTGTAAAACATTTCTTTTTTCTATAGTTTTTACAATTTCAATATTTAGTTCAGAAATAATTGTTCTTTCTTTTGAAATTAAATTTAATAAAATTTGATTTTCTGATTTTTGTTGTTTAATTTTTTCGCTTAGATTTGGAATAAATTTTTCCATTTTTTGAATTTCTTCATCTATTCATAAAAGATTTTTTGTTCTTAATTTTTCACCACCAGAAATAATTCCACTAGATCTTATAACATCACCATTTAAAGTAACAATCATTAATAAATTATTTATTAATTTAGAAATTTTATTAGCATTTTCAATATTATCTACCACAACTATATTACCAAGTAAAAATTCTTTAAGAATATTATATTTTTCTTTTGTTTTAACAAGATTTTTTGCAATTCCAACATAACCATCTTGAGATTTAATAATTGCCAAAAGTTCTTGTTTAATAAATTTAGGTTTAATTCTATTTAAAGGTATAAAAGTTGCTCGACCAGCTTTATTTTTATTTAAAAATTGCACACATTTAACAGCTTCACTTGAATTTGAAACCACTATATGTTGAAAAACATTTGATAGTATTGTTTCAATTGAAATTCTATAATCTTCTTCAACTTTTATTAAATTCATAACTAAACCTAAAAAACCTTTAAAAAGAGAAGAATTTTCAATAATTGTTTTTACCCCTTTAAATAAATATGATTTACTATTTTTTTGATTTTTTAAAATATCTATTTTTGTTAAAAATTGAATTAATTTTTTTTCATTTTTTTCAACTAAATAATTTAAATCATTTAGTTTATTTTCTTGAATTGAAATATTTTTCTTTTTATTATTAATTTCTTCTAATGATTTTTTTTCAAAATTTTTATAATAAATAATTTTTTTTCAAAGTTCTTGAAGTTCTTCATTAATAGTTTTGATTTTTAATTTTGATGAAGAATTTATTTTTCCTTCAATTATTAATTTTCTTCTTTCAGAAATTTGAGAATTTAAAATTTGTAAATCTCTTAATTTTTCAGAAGTATTTTGTAAATTGTTATTTAATGAAATAATTTCATTTTCAAACAAAAGTTTTTGAGAATTTTTATCATGAAGTTTTTTTTCATAATTTGAAATTTTTTCTTTTAATTCTTCTTTGTAAGAAAAAGTATTTTCTAAATTTTTATCAAGTTCTTTTAATTTTTTACTAAAATAAACAATATCATCAGAAATTAATTCTAATTCTATTTTTTTTAGTTCTTTTTTCTTAAGAAGATATAAATTTGCTTTTTCAGATTGTTTTTTTAAAGGTTTTAATTGTTTTTCTAATTCTTTAACAATAATTGAAATTTTTTCAAGAGTTTCTGAAGTTTTTTCAAGTTTATTCATAGCTTCTTTTTTTCTTTGCTTATATTTTGAAATACCAGCTGCTTCTTCAAAAAATAATCTTCTTTCTTCTGGTTTAGCTTGAGCAATATTTTGAATTGTACCTTGAGAAATAATAGCAAGTGAAGATTTTCCAATTCCTGATTCCATTGCAATTTCTTTAATTTCTTTTAATTTAGCAACTTTACCATTAATAAAATATTTATTACTACTTATTCCACGTTCAACATGTCTTGAAATAATTATTTTTTTATGTGGAATAGAACATTTACCTTCAGAATTATCAAATGTTAAAAAAACTTCTGCTTTATTTAAAGATTGAACTTTTTTAGAACCAGAAAAAATAATATCATCAGTTGAATCACCACGAAGATTTTTTAATGATTGTTCACCTAAAACTCATTTTATAGCATCATTAATATTTGATTTACCAGAACCATTTGGACCAACAATTCCTACAATTCCACCATCAAAATTTAAAGTAATTTTATTAGCAAATGATTTAAAACCTTTAGTTTCTACTTTAATTAATTTCATTATTTATTTATTTCCAATGTATTTAAAGCATTTTTAGCAGCATTAATTTCTGCTTCTTTTTTGGTTTGACCACTTCCTATTCCAAATTTATTTTTTTCATGAAATACTTCTGTATAAAATGTTCCATCTTCATTTTTAGTAGTAACATATTCAATATTTTCTCTTGATTCAATTTGCAAATATTCTTGTAATAAAGTTTTGGGATTTTTAAATTCCATTTTATCTAGATTTTTAAGATTTTTAAATAAATTTTGTAAAAGAAATTTTCTTACTGCTCAAAGTCCAATATCTAGATAAATAGCACTTAATATTGATTCAAAAATATCAGAAAATAATTTTGAATTATTTTTTAAATTAATATTTTGATTATTAGCAATTTTAATATATTTATAAAGTCCAATATCAAAAGTAATTTTTGATAAATTTTCTCCTTTAACAAGATTAGATTTAATAATCGACATTTTTCCTTCAGTCATTTTTGGATAATTAACAAATAAAAAATCAGAAACTAAAAAATTTAAAATTGAATCACCTAAAAATTCTAAACGTTGATAATTTTTTTTAATTTTATTTTCAAAAGAAAATGATTGATGCATTAAAGCTTCTTCATAATATGAAATATCTTTAAAATTAATTTTATTTTTTATTAAAAATTTTTTAATTTTCATTTTGAAAAACCTTTTTTATATCTTTTATAACAGAAGAATTAAGTGCTATTTTAGCTTGATTAAATGCTCCTATAAATGATTCTTCATCAGAAGAACCATGAGCTTTTAAAGCTAATTGATTTAATCCTATAATTCAAGCAGCACCAACATTTTTATAACTAATTATATCTTTTATATTTTTATATGCTCCTTTTGATAAAAAAGCTCCTATTTTATAAATTAACTTTGATTTTAATTCATTTTTAAGAATTTTAAAAATTGAAGTCATAGTACCTTCCATAGTTTTTAAAATTAAATTACCACCATAGCCATCAACTATTGAAACATCAACAATTCCATCTAATAATTCACGTGGTTCAATAAAACCAACATAATTAATATTTTTTGTTTTTTTTAAAATTTTATTTGCTTCAATTTGAAATTCATGACCTTTTTTATCTTCAATCCCAATATTTAAAACTCCAATTTTTGGATTTAAAATATTTAAAAATTTTTTAGAAAATATATTTCCTATTTTTGCTCATTGCACAATCATTTCTTTTGTTGTTAAAATGTTTGCCCCAACATCCATCATTATGAATTTTTTGTTTTTTTGAATTGTTGGAAAAATAGGCATGAAAGCTGATCTTTTTACACCATTAATTCTATTTAAAATTAAAGTTGTTAAAGATAAATAAAGTCCTGAATCTCCTGATGAAATAACAATATCTGCTTTTTTTTCTTTAACTAATTTAATGGCCATAGTCATAGAAAAATTAGAGTTTTTTAAAGTTCTTGGAGAAATATTTTTATCTTTAATTTCTTTTGCATCTATTATTTTAATAAATTTATTTTCTTTAATGTATTTTAATATTTTTTGTTTTTTTCCTACTAAATAAAAAAAGTAATCATTATTTATTTTTAAAAAATTTAAAACAGCATTAATACATGGAACTATTCCATTATCATTACCCATAACATCAAAAGCAATTTTTTTCAATTAATACCTTCTTTCTTGATTATTCATATGAAATTAAAAAATTGTAAACTTTTTGATCACCATATTTAATTTCAATTTCTACATCATAATGTGTTTCGATATAAGAAGCAATTTCATTAGCATCGATTTCGGTGGCATTATTGCCATAATATATTGTTACTATTTCAGTGTTTTCATCAATTAATTTTTTTGAAGTTTCAATTGCAGCAAGAGTTTTACTTGAATAAGAATTAATAATTTTTCCTTCTGCAATTGCTAAATATTTATTTTCTTCAACATTAACTCCATTTATTTTAATGGTTTTAGTTGCTTTTGTAACTTCACCAGTTTTAACGGAGGTTATTGCTTCTTCCATTTCTTCTCTATTATCTTCTAAAGAATTTTTAGAATCAAAATTTAACATGGCAGAAATACCTTCCATTTGTGTTTTAGTAGGTATAACTATAACATCTTTGCTTGAAGTTTGAGCAGCTTGCTGGGCTGCTAATATAATATTTTTATTATTAGGAAGAATAATAATTTTGTTTGCTAAAATTTTGTTCATAGATTCGATAAAATCTTTAGCTGAAGGATTTGAAGTTTGACCAGCCTCAATGATAAAAGAAGCACCAAGTTCTTTCATTTCTTTAATTATTCCTTGACCAGTATTGCATGAAATCACAACTATATCTTTTGATTTATTACCATTTTCTTTTTTTTCTTTAGAATAATTAGATTCATTTGCTTGAATTGTCATATTATCAATTTTGATATTTTTAAATTCACCATACTTTATTGATTTTGTTAAAACTTCACCAGGTTTAAGCGAATGAATATGAACTTTTACAATTTCATTATCTTTAATAGCAACTAAGGATTTACCAAGTTTTAAAAGTTCTTTTTCAAAATTATTTTTTTTAAATGATTTAGGTTTTAATAAACTTAAAATAAATTCTGTACAATAACCAAATTCACCATTATAATCTTCTCCAATTAAATTATTATTAATTTTTTTTTCTTTTTTAAGTTTTATTGATTTATTAATTAAAGCTTGATACATACCTTCAATAAATATTGTTAATCCTTCTCCACCTGAATCTACAACTCCAACTTCTTTTAAAACCGCGAGAAGTTCAGGGGTATATTTGGTTGCTTCAAATGCATATTGATGAGCAAGTTGAAGTGTTTCTTCAATTGTGCTTGAAACAGTTATTGATTTAGAAAGATTTTCATAAATTAATCTTATAACTGTAAGTATAGTTCCTTCAACTGGTTCATAAACTGTTTTATAAGCATATTTTTTTGCTAAATTAAGTGCTTCAACTAAATCAAAAGCATTAGCAGTTTTTTTATTTTTTAAATAAATTGAAAAACCTTTAAAAAATTGAGAAAGAATAACACCTGAATTACCTCTTGCGCCAAGAAGCATTCCTTTTGCAAATTTAGTTAAAATTTCACCAATTGAATAATTATTATCATTTTGAATTTGTTTATAGGCATATTCAACTGTTGAACTCATATTTGAACCAGTGTCTCCGTCTGGAACTGGAAAAACATTTAAAGAATCAATTCTTAATCTATTGTTAATAAGAGCATTCATGCCTGATTTTAGAAGTTTTTTAAAATCTTGACCATTAATCCTTTTCATTATTTAACTCCTCTAACATAAATTATTGTTTCATCAATTTTTTCATTATTTTTTTCATAAACATTTTTAATTGTTGAATCAATTTGAGAAACAACCGCTTTTATTCTAACATTCATATCAACAATAATGCCAATAGAAATATTTATTTTATTATTAATTTTCTCTACATTAAATGCTTTTTCAAATTTTTTCTTTGAAACTTTGATAACTTTTTTTGAAATATCAACATTTGCAAATGTTACAAATCCTGAAATATATGAAATTTTTTTAATTAATTCATTTTTAATTTTTTCAGTCATTTATTTACCTTTTGAATTATTTATATTATTATAAC
>CAKNAO010000032.1 GCA_929200685.1 uncultured bacterium
AAATATTTTTTATTAAAAAAACATTATATTTATTACTAGAACATTTAACATTAAAAAAATTAACTAAATTTATTAGTTAAAAAGATGTTTTATTTAGTCATAATAGATTTAAAAATTTTTTCAAAAGTAAAGTTTAATATTAAATGAACAAAATAACTAATAAATAAAAAATAATAATTTGATATAATTTTTTTAAATTATATAGAGAGTCATGCACAATTAGTCTAAGCATGTGCCAACCTGTTTTAATTAGGTGGAGACAAGAGTTATTAACTAACATGTAATTAAATTTTTCTCTCTATTTTAATGGGGAGAATTTTTTTATGTCAAAAAATGGTTATGAAAATATGTTTTTTACAAGTGAATCAGTAGGAGTTGGTCATCCAGATAAAATATGTGATCAAATATCTGATGCAATACTAGATGAAATTCTTAAAAAAGATTCAAATGCAAGGGTTGCTATCGAAGTTATGGCTTTAAATAATCAAATAATAATTGGTGGACAACTTACAACAAATGAATATGTTGATTTTACAAAAATTACTTGAAAAATTTTAAAACCTCTTGGTTATAATGAAAATGATTTTTCAATTAATGTTAATCTTTATGAACAATCACCAGAAATTCATAATGGTGTTGATAAAAAAAATGGGCACATAGGAGCAGGTGATCAAGGAATGATGTTCGGTTATGCAACTAAAGAAACACCTGAATTTATGCCTCTTCCAATAACTATTGCTCATGCTTTAGTTAAAAAAGCTGAAAAATTAAGAAAAAATAATCAATTTAAATGAGCAAAAGCTGATATGAAGTCTCAAGTAACCATTAAATATTCTAAAAAAAATAAACCAATTATAGATACAATGATTATGTCTATTCAACATCAAAAAAGTTTTAATGAAAAAAAATTTAAAAATTATATTTTTGAAGAAATTATGAAAAAAACTGCTATTGAATATAAATTAAATGATAATTTTAAATTCTACATTAATCCAGCAGGTAATTTTACAATTGGTGGTCCAATCGCAGATGCTGGTTTAACTGGAAGAAAAATTATTGTTGATACTTATGGAGGAAAAGGTCGTCATGGTGGAGGATCATTCTCTGGAAAAGATTATACAAAAGTAGATCGTTCAGCTACCTATGCAGCAAGATGGGTTGCTAAAAATATTGTGGCAGCAAATTTTGCAGATAAAATTGAAATTCAACTTTCATATGGAATAGGAATTGAAAAACCAATTTCAATTTCTATTGAAACATTTGAAACTGAAAAAATAGAAAAAAATATTATTAAAGATTTAATTAATGAAACTTTTGATCTAACACCAGAAGGAATTATTAAAGAACTTGATCTTAAAAAACCTATTTATCTTCAAACTGCTACATTTGGTCATTTTGGAAGAAAAGATTTAGATCTTCCATGAGAAAGACTAAATAAAGTCAAAGAATTAAAAAATAATTTAAAAAATAAGAAAAATTAATTCTTATTTTTTTTAGCTTTTTCAATTAAAAATACAAGACCAACTACAATTGAAGTCGAAAAAACTACAAAACCTAATGAAAAAAATAAATTTTTTAATTTCTTTTTCTTTTTAATATTTGCATTTTTTAATTTAGTAGTAAATTTTATTTTAGTGTTTTTATTTTTCATAAATATTTTATACATTAAATTTAAAATGGACAATATCACCATCTTTCATAATATAATCTTTTCCTTCTATTCTAGATTTTCCTAATTCTTTTGCACCTTTTTCACCATTATTATCAATATAATCTTTATAAGAAATAATCTCTGCTTTAATAAAACCTTTTTCAAAATCAGTATGAATAATTCCAGCACATTCTTTTGCATTATAACCATTATGAAAAGTTCAAGCTTTTACCTCTTTTTTACCAACTGTAAAATATGTCGAAAGATTTAATAATTTAAAAGTAGTTTTTATTATTTTATCAAGACCAGAAAATTCAATTTTAAGATTTTTAAAAAAGATTTTTTTATCTTCATCATTAAATTGAGAAAGTTCTACTTCCATTTGAGCAGAAATTCCAATTAATGAAAAATTTGAATTCTTAATTTCATTTTTTATTTTTTTAAAATAAACATTATTTTCTAAATTAGAAACATCTTTTTCTAAAACATTTCCAACATATAAAATAGGTTTAATTGTTAAAAGATTTCATTGTTTAACAATTTTTTGTTCTTTTTTTGTAATTTGAATTTCTCTTGCTGGAATTTCTTTTTTAAATGCTTCAATAAATTTATTAGCAAGATTTATTTCTAAAATCAAATTTTTATTATTATTTTTATTTTTTTTAGAAATTTTATTTAAAAAATTATTAACTGTTTCTATGTCAGCAAAAAGAAGTTCTAAATTAATTATTTTCATATCCCGAATAGGATCAACTGAACCTAAAACATGACTAATATTTTGATCATCAAAACATCTAATAACATGAATAATAGCATCAACTTCTTTAATGTTTGATAAAAATTTATTACCAAGACCTTCACCTTTAGAAGCACCCTTAACAAGACCAGCAATATCGATAAATTCAAATGTTGCATTTAAAATTTTTTCTGATTTAACAATTTTTGCTAAATTTTCTAATCTTTTGTCTTGAACTTTTACTATTCCAACATTAGGTTCAATAGTTGCAAATGGATAATTAGCAGCTTCAACTTGTAAATTTGTAATAGCATTAAAAAGTGTTGATTTACCAACATTAGGAAGTCCTACTATTCCAGCTTTTAATGACATATTTATTCCTTAATTTATAAAAATTATATATTAAATATTTCAATATATAAAAATAACACCTATGTGTTATTTTTATCATAAATTTTATTTTATTTTTTTAGTAATTTTTGAATTTCATTGTAATACATTTCGACAGTAGGTCCCATTACTATTTGATAACCATTTGCAATTTTAACATGTCCTAATGCTTTTGTTTTTTTAATAATTGATTCATCAACAATTGAATTATCTTTTAATTCAAATCTTAATCTTGTTGCACAATTAGAAACTGAAATAATATTTGATTTTCCAACTGCTTGAATTATTAATCTAGCATCTTTAATGTATTTTTTTACTCCAAATTCTACTTCAACATTTTCTTCAGTTGAAACATCTAATAAATTATCTTTTCTTCCAGGTGTAGGTAAATCAAACTTTTTGATTAAAAAGTTTGCTCCAAAGAAATATAACACTGAAGTAGCTGCTCCAATTACTCAAATTCAAATAGGATGAGCCATAACAGCCGAAAATCCTGTTTTATTTTCTTTAATAATTTCTAGTGATTTTGGAATTGATAATAAATAATCTATTAATCCAGCTGAAAAACCAAATCCTAATTGAATTCCAAATAAACCAACAAAAAATGCTGAAACACCTGTTAATATTGCATGCATTATAAATAATAATGGTGCTACAAATAAAAATGCAAATTCAATTGGTTCTGTAATCCCTGTAAAAAATGATACTAATGAAGCGCCAGCTAATAATGAAGCAACTTTAGCTTTTTGTTTTTGATCTTTAGCATTGTATCAAATTGCTACTGCTAATGCAGGAAGACCAAACATCATTGCTGGGAAAAATCCAGCTTGAAATGTTCCCGAATTATTGCCAGCACTTGCACCATTAGCAAATACAAAAATATCACCAACAACTTTTTCATTAACATCAGTTGCACTTGCATGTGAACCACCAATTTCAGTGAATCATAATGGAGTATTAACAACATGATGTAATCCAAAAGGAATTAATAATCTGTTAATAATTCCATAAAATCCCATAATACCAGCATTTGATCATCTAGAACCTTGAGCAGAACCAACTGCTTTTCCAATGTAGAATAATCCTACACCAAATCAAGGAAAAATAATGGCATACATAATACCAATTACAAATGTTGCTATAAATGAAAGAACTGGAATTAGTCTTCTACCTGAGAAAAAACCTAAAATTGAAGGAAGTTCAATTCCATTGTATCTATTATAAATGTATGCAACAATACCACCAGCAAAAATACCAGTAAAAACATTATTAGCTAAAATGCTATTGTATGCTCTACCAAATACACCTTTAAAACCTCAACCTCCATTTAATTTCATTCCACCATAAATTTGATGAACTAAATCTGCTCCACCAAAAATACCGTTTTCAGAAAGAAGAATTGTAAAAATAACCATTACTGAAAAACCAATAATTGCTGCTTCACCTCTATTTTCTCTTGACATTCCAAAAGAAATACCAATTGCAAATAAAATCGGCATAGCATTACCAAAAACTCCATTTGCTATTGCTAAAAATACACTTGAAATAAATTTAGAAAAATCAGTTGTACCCGGAATTGCTGCTCCTAGTCTTAATAATATTGCTGCTAAAGGCAACATTGCAACCGGGAACAATAATGATTTACCTATTTTTTGAAGAAATGATAAACTTCTTTTAAAAATATTATTATTTAAATTTTTATCAACTACTTTATTCATTATTTACCTCTTTATTTCTTTTGTTATTAGCAAAAATAACTGTTATTATCAACGAAGAAAATAAAGCTAAAACAAATATAAATCCTATTGAAGCTAGTGTATTTGCATATGTAACTTCCATTTTTTGATCTAAACTTGCTGCAAGAATAACAAAAAGAATTAACAGTATAAATGTAAAAATTCACATTATAAATAATGTTAATTGTTTAGAATCCATACTAAAAAATTTTTCTTTTAAATTTTGAAAAAATTTACTCATTAAAATATAATCCTTTCTTATTTTATTAAAAATAAATTTGTATTTATTTTCCAATAAATACAACTAAATTATAAAACAATTAATATAAAAGGTTTTAATTGTATACCACTTTTAAAATTAAAATAAAAAAAATGGCGGACAGACAGGGATTCGAACCCTGGATAGGTTTCCCTATGCTAGTTTTCAAGACTAGTGCCTTCAACCGCTCGGCCATCTGTCCACACATAATGCAAAAATTTATTGCTATTTTATTATACAAAAAAATAAAAAATTAATTTTTTAGAATTTTATTTAAATTTATTGATATTTTAAAAAATTATTTAAAATAAGATAATTGTATTTCAAATTAATTAAAAAGTTTTAGTAGCTTCAATAATTTTTTCTTTATGATTTTTAATTTGTTCTTGAGAATTTTTTTGAATATTTTCTGGAATTTTTGTACCATGAATTAAAATTGGTTTAGTAACTTTTGCACCTACAAATTTTCAAGTTCCTACAAGAGTATCAACATGAGAAGCAAATGGATATCAACCAAGTGTTGCTCCTTGAGACATTAACAATTGAACTTTAAGATTTTTTAATAAACCTTCTGATTCACCTTTACCATCATATTTATATTTAAAAGTTTTGTTAGCAACTAAAATTCTATCCAAATAATTTTTAAGAGTTGAAGGATAATTAAAATTGATCATTGGTGAAGCAATTACAACTTTATCAATTGATTTTAATTGTTGAATATGTTTATCTGATTTTCCACAATTAAAAAATGCCTCAAAATTATGAGCCGTTAAACTTGCTTGTCCAATTGGATCTTTATTAAGATCAAGAATTATTGATTCATGAGTTGGATTTAATTTTTCATATTCTTTTTTAAATAAATTTAATGCTTCTGTACATGAAGAACCTTTTGGATTAGTCATTAATGGAGAAGCATAAATGTATAACACTTTTTTCATAATATTCTCCTTATAGAATATAATAATTATAATACAAATAAAGGAGAATTTTGTGGAAGTAAAATCACCTATTAAAGGAAGAGTCAAAAAATTAGAAACTTTAAATGATGGAGTTTTTTCTAAAAAAATTATGGGAGATGGTGTAACAATTAATCCTAGTGAAAATACCATTTATGCCCCTATAAATGGTAAATTAGTTACAGTCTTCCCAACTGGTCATGCTTATGGTATTCAAGCAAAAGATGGAACTAATATTTTAATTCATATCGGTATTGATACAGTTAATTTAAATGGAGAAGGATTTGAAATTTTAGTAAAACAAGGTAAAAAAATTAAACAAGGAAAACCAATTGCAAAAGTTAATTTTGATTTAATTAAAAATAAAGTCCCTTCAATTGAAGTTATTGTAATTGTTACAACTGATTCAAAAACAAGTATTACATCAAAAAATGAAGATTTTGATGCAACAACAAATGATATTATATTTACAACTAAAAAGTAATTTTTAATTAAAATTTAAAAAAATCAAAATTATTCTATTTTATTTTTTTTATTAAATATACTTTCATTTATCTAAAAAACAAAATTTAAAATATTATATTATAATTAATGGCAATATTAATTTTTTATCATATATATAAATATATATATGATGATACAAATTTATATTGATATAAAATAAATGATAATCTAATAGTTTAAATTTTGTTTTTACTTAATTTTTCAATAAAAAACACAAGAAATTAACTCGTGTTTTTGATATGGTGGTCCCAACAGGACTCGAACCTGTGACCAACCGGTTATGAGCCGGTTGCTCTGACCAACTGAGCTATAGGACCAAAGGTTTAATCTAAAAAGGGAAATATTTTTCCATATGGTGGCTCCAATGAGATTCGAACTCATGACCTTGCGGGTATGAACCGCATGCTCTAACCAACTGAGCTACAGAGCCATTGGTGGAGAGTATGGGAGTCGAACCCACGACCTCCTGCGTGCAAGGCAGGCGCTCTAGCCAGCTGAGCTAACCCCCCACAATGGTGAAGAAGACAGGATTTGAACCTGCGACAGCTACGTCCCAAACGTAGAGCTCTACCAAGCTGAGCTACTTCTCCATTTTTTGAATGATTAAATAATGCTATTTTATTTTATCACATGATAATATAAAATAGTAAACTTAAAATATTAGTTTTTTATTTTTATTTATAAAAAACAATTTAAATTCTATTAAAAGAGAAGAAAAAATAAAAACAATTATTAATGTTATTATGTAAACTAATCTTAAATTTATAATAAAAAATTAGTTAAATTAATTTTTTTGTATGATTTTTTATTTTTTTCATAAATAGAATTAGATTGAAAAATAATAGTATTTTTTTTAGATGAATTAAAAATAAAGTGTATGCATTTGGTATTTTTATATTTACAAAATTTTAAATCATATTTTTCAGAAAATATTTTTTTAATATTTAAAATAAAATCTTTTTTATAAATTTTTTCTTTTGAAATTTCTTTTTTTAATTTTTTTATATATTTTTCTATTTTTTGAATAACATTATTAGTTTTTCTTCATCTATTTAAATTAAAATTTTTTTCTATTATTTTAAATAAATTATCTAAATTAATTTCATTTCATAAAATTCAATTT
>CAKNAO010000033.1:0-5601 GCA_929200685.1 uncultured bacterium
ATATATAATATTCATATAAAATAAAATATATAAATTATTCAAGGTGGTTTGTTATGAAAAAAAGTTTTTTATATAGTTTAGGTTCAATATCAATAATTTCAATTTCTTCTATACCTATTATTTCATGTGCTAAAAGTAGTGAAGAAAATGATAAAAAAAGTTCAGAAGATAAAGTCTTTTCAACTAATATTAAAAAAATTAATGAAATCATTGCAAAAATTAAAGTTTTAGATATCAAATTAAATTCTAATGTTGATACTTCAAATGATGAAAAAACTTTAGAAGCAATTAAAACTCAACTTCAAGTAGACAATTCTTCATTAACTAATGATGACCTTGCTAAAATTACTGATAATATTAGTAGTTTAAATCTTGGCATTAAAACTCAAGTTATTTTAACAATTAAAGTTGGTGAACAATCTAATAAACTTGAAATTTATGTTACAAAAACAAAGAATATTAATAAAAATCAATTAAATAATCTTGAAATTAATAAAATCAAAAATATATTAAAAAAAATTGTTTTAAAAAATATTATTATTTCTAATACAAGTGGTTCAATCACTGATAACAAAAATGAAATTCTTAGTCAAATTCAAAATTTAGATGGTTATCCTTTAAATCTGAATGGAGTTAAAGTTTCTATAAAAGAAAATGATATTAAAATTAGTGTTGAAGGAACTCCAATTACACTTATATTATCAAAAGGTGATATATCAGAAGAAATACCATCTTTATTCACAATAAGTAGAACTAAAACTCAAAATGAATTAGATGAAGAAAAAATTCTAAAAATTATAGAAAAAATTAAATATAAAGAAATTGGATTTAAAGATACTATTGATACTTCAACTAGTGAAAAAATTCTAATTGCAATTAAAAATCAATTTAAAATAGATAATCCTTCATTAACAAATGAAGAACTTAATTTAATTATTAAACATAATGATGTTTTATTGAATTCAAATGTTAGAACTCAAATTCCTTTAAGAATTAATGTTGGTTCTCAGGATAGAATTTTTAATATTTATGTTACAAAATCAAGAAATGCTCAAGATTTTATTAAACAAAAACAATTAATAAATTTATTTACTCCTGATAATAATACTTTAAAAATAAAATTAGATGATGATATTTTAATTGCAGATGCAACAATACTTGAAGAAGAAATTAAAAAACATTTAAAAATAAAATATAATTTATCAGATAAAGAATTAACTTATATTTCAATTGAAACACCATTTTCTGAGTTTTCAATTGGAAATTATAAAAATATTAATATTGGCATAAAAGTTGGTAATGAAGAAAAAGATAAAACAATTAATTTTAAAGTTCTTCAATTTGCTAAAATGATTGATCTTAACATTAATATTCAAGATATTATTAACAGAGCAATTAAAGCTAGAACATTAAATATTCAAAATGGGGCAACAAAAGAAGAAGAAGGTTATTTAAATGTTCCTATTTTAGAAGATGGTAAAAATATTATTGCTATTAAAGTTAATGCTAATGGAGAATATACTAATTCTGATTTTGTTCAATATGATACATTAACAAGTTATGAAAATGATAAAGCTAAATACACTATTGATCAAAATGATGATGATAAAAATAATAAAAAAAATGAAAGAATGCTTTACAATAAAAATAAAAAAACTCCTATTCTTGTTTCATTGAGAAAAAGTTATTTTGAACATTCAAGTGAAGAAGATGATGATAAAATAAAAAATTCATTTGATTATTTAAGACTTGCTGCTAATTTAAGTACAAGAGAAATTTTAAGAGAAATTTGAATTGATATTGAAAATTATGTTAGTTCTAACATTGATCCTTCTGCAACTACAATAATTTCTGAAATTAAAAAAGAAACAAATTTAAACAACACAATAAGAGATTCTCATTATAAAAAAAGTTCTTTATATAATAATTTAAATGATGAACAAAAATCAAAATTAGATTCTTTAATTAAAAATATTATTAATCCATTTATTGATCAATTATCTGATCAAAATATAGCATGTGTTAAAAGATTAATTTTAAAATTAAAATTAATTCCAAATTATATTAAAAATAAACATAATGAAATAGTTAATAAATTAAGTTCATTACTTGAAGATGAAAGAATCAAGAAATTTAAAATTTATAATTTAAAATTTTATAAATCTTGAAAAAATTCTGATTGAGTTGTTAATATTCCACTTTATGATGATTCTAAAAAAGTTAAATATTCAAGATATAAAGTTAATATTGTTGATCAAGTTCCATTAATATTTGATGTTGAACATGAAAAATATTTAAATCCAATAGCATATTCAATTGGGGAAACATTTATCAATTTAGTTGAAAATGCTTTAGTTAATATGCCTTTAACAAAAACATTATTAAAAGAAGCTAATAATGTTAATCCATTTGAAATATTTATAAAAGATTTTTTTAATAAATTTAAAAATACTAATTTATTAAATGCCGCAAAATTAGATATTACTTCATCTGAAAATTATAATGGTACAATAATTAATTACATTAAAAAATTATTAACTAATTCATTTATCTTTAATGAAAAATTTGTTAAAAACTTTTCATTATTTGATAATACTAACTTAAATGCAAAAGAATGATATAACTTTAATTTAAAAAATATAATCAATTCTTTTATTCCTCAAGCATGAGATTGATTAAAAAAATGAGAAAATTCAACAAATAAAAGTTTTGTTAATTTATTAAATGCAATAAAAAATGATCTTGATAATAATAAAAATAATAGACCTTTTTCATTAATAAAAATTAATGTATATTTTAATGATGAAGCATATTCTAAAAAAATAAATTTAGATTCATTTTTTAATAAAGATTTATTGTCATATAAAGAATTTATAAATTTATTTGAAACAAATGATAGAATTGATGATATTAAAGGAAAATTTGGAACAAAAATTGAGACTTTAATAAATGAAGAAGATTTATTTAATATTTCTATAAAATCAATATGAAATAGTAAAATAAAACCTTTTATTGAAGAAATACAAAAAAAATTAGAAGATAATTTTGATACTTGATTGGGAAATCCTATTTGAACTCTTATCAATGCTTCAAGTGTAAAAGAATTTATGCAAAAAAATGTTAAACCCATTATTGAAGAAGTTTTTCCAATATTAAAAGATTTTAGTAATATCATATTCAAAGTTATTAAAGGTGAAAGTGGAATTTATGATGAGATTGACATTGATTATATAAGTTCATTAATTTTAAGAATTGAATGATTAATTAATAAATATCGCATGATTGGATATTTAGGTTATAATCTAAGTCTTTACATTCCTGATTTAACTAATTCTTTTAAAGAAATTAATGATGAAATAAGATTAGAACACCCAATAATAAAAATAATTAATAATATATTTGGACCAATAACAAGATAGACAAAAAATATAAATAAAAATCACTTAAAAAAATTTTTAAGTGATTTTTATTATATGTAAAATTGAGTGATTCAAAAAAATAAAATTATATTAGATTCTAAAGAAAAAAATATTTTTATTAAATTTAAAATAAAAAAATAATGTTAATTTCTAATTATTTTTTTATTTATTTTTTTTATATTTTTTAATTTTTTTTTCAAATTTTGAAATTAATCTATTTATCTTATCTTCAAGTTGTTCATGTTTAATATCTAAATGTTTTAATGTATAAAACATTGGTCAAATTATTATTAAACCAGAAAGTAATATTGTAATTGAATTTTTTCAAAGAAATATGTATTGTGCAGAAAACATTGTATCAATTTTTTGCATATTTGTTTTTTTATCTCCAGGATATGTTTGAGCAAAATATTTAAATGTATACAACATTATTAAAGCGACTACAACATTTCTTAAGATTGTTGATAATAATGAAAAACCAATTCTATCTGTTGAACTAAATAGAGCTATTGAAGCTGTTAATGGTGCTAAAAATAACAAAGAAAGCATTATTATTTTAAGAATAATTTTTGCTTTTTCAATTATTGGAATAATTTTCCCATTTGGTAATTTATTTGATAATCCAAATAATTTAAATAATGGTTCAGCAAATAATAATGTAGATATTAAATATAATGTTAAACCTATTAAAAATGTATATGTTGCTGTTCAAAAAACAGTTTGTCTAACTCTTTTAAAATTTTTTGAACCATAGTTATAACCAATTATTGGTCTTGCTCCTTGAGTGACTGCTCAAAGAGTGGGGAAAAATAAAAATACTATTGGATTAGTTGCAGTTGTTAATATAATTATTATTGTAGGATCCCCATATACTGAATTTGAAACTTCTTGATTTATTTTTATGGTAATAGTTTGAACAAATGAAAATGCAAATTCTCCAATTAATGCTGGCATTCCAACAAGTAAACACCCAAGAAGAATTAATCATCTAAAATGTTTAAAACCAAACATATTTTTAAATTTAGATATTTTTGAACTAGATTTAATAATAAAAATTATTAATATTATTGAAGTTATAAAAAATGAAATTAAACTTGCAATTGCTCCCCCTTGAATTCCCATTTTAAATGGTCCCATTAAAATATAATCAAATAATAGATTAAAAAACATTGGTATTATAGTTGCAAAAAGCATTCTTTTGTTTTTGGCTTCTGAACTAAGTATGCTTTGACAAATTCTATTAAATGTATTTATTGGATAAGCAACAATAATTATTCAATAATATTTATATGATTCATTAGCAATAATTTTTGCATTTTCATAACCAGATTTTAAATATATTGAAAATATTCATGGTTTAGTTGTTAATAATAAAATTGGAACTAAAATTATTGATATAGTTATCATAGACATTGTTGTTGTTTGTAAAACTTGGATAGCTCTTTGTTTATTTTTTGCTCCAAGTTGTATTGAATATCTTCTAGAAATCGCACTAGCTGTTAACATTGAAAATCCAAACATGATTGCACCAATTGGTCCAAATGAACTCATAAAAATTCTCACTAAATCTTTTGCATTTTTACCAGTTGATATTTCTAAATGTTCATAATTTGAATAAGCTAAATTAATTGATAAAAGTGAATCAATAAAACTATAAAGTCCTCATGATAACATCATAATCATTGCAGGAAAAGAAGTTTTAATTAATGATTTTCAAATTGGTAAATTTTCAAATAAATTAGTAGATTTTTTATTTAGCATAAAAAAATAATATCATTTAATATAATAAAAAATATTAAATTATATTTTTTAAATTAAAATTTTTAAAAATATTATTAAATAAATTATTTATAATTTTTTTATTAATATTATGTTTTAAAATAAAAAGGAAAATTAATGTTGAAAAAAATAGTATTTTTATCAATGAGTTTATTAACTGGATTAATTTCTATTATTCTTGTTGTTGTTTTAGTAGCACCAGCAAAAATTGATAAAGTTAATTATGAAAATAATTTTTTATGAATTAATAATTTTAGATCAAAAGAATTTGTAAAAATAGAAAATAAAAGAAGTGAAGTTATATATCAAATATTTCCTTCTTCTTTTGCTGATGGAAATGATGATGGAAAAGGTGATTTAATTGGAGTTAAAAATAAAATTCAATATTTTAAAGAACTAGGAA
>CAKNAO010000033.1:5611-7228 GCA_929200685.1 uncultured bacterium
AACTAGGAATCAATGCTATTTTATTTAACCCTATTTTCAATTCAATTTCTAATCATAGATATGACATAATAAATGATCGAGAAATTGATTCAGATTTAGGAGGAATGAATGCTTTTATAGATATGGTGGGATTATTTAAAGATAATAATATCAAAGTTTATCTTGATTTTGTTCCAAATCACAGTTCTAATTTAAATCCTTATTTTAAAAAGTGAATTGAAGATTTGAAAAATCAAAATATTAAATTTCAAAAAAATGATTATTATATACCTGGAAAAATTGATTTTTTAACTAATAAATCAAAATTATGAATTCATATTCCTGGTACATCCAAAAAAATATCTGATCTTGAAGAAAATCAATATAATGCTTATTTTTCTTCATTTTCATCGAGTAATATGCCAGATAGAAATCTTGCTTCTCAAGTAACTACAAAAAATTTAATTAATTCTGCTAAATTTTGAATAGATAAAGGAGTTGATGGTTTTAGAATTGATGCAGTACCTCATTTATTTGATTATAGAGAATATGAAGGTATAAAAATTAATGAATATAAAGATTATGCTATAAAAAATAAAAAAGAAGCCATTAAACTTAGTAAAACTTGATACAAATATTTTATTAATACTTTAAAAGAATATAAAAAAGATATTTATGTTTTTGGTGAAACATTAACAGGTAAAAATGAGATTGCAGAATATAATACTTCAATGCCACAATTTAATGAACCACTTTATCATAAAATTTTTAAAATTAATAATTATAAATTTTATAATGTTGCTAATGAATATAACGAATTAAATAACTATTATAAAGAAAAAAGTAAAAATCCTTATTTAAATGGAAATATTTCATTTTTATCTAGTCATGATAAAGATAGACATAGTTCGCTTTTATTTAATAACTTAAAAAAAACAAGAACTTTTAGAAATTATGATAATAATAATTTATTAATGAAAAAATTAAAATTAAGTTATTTATCTAGTTATAATATTCAGTTTACTTTGCCAGATCAACCACTAATTTATTATGGAGAAGAAATTGGTTTATTAGGAGAAAGACTTCAAAATGAAAAAAATGATATAGGTAGAAGATTAAAAATGCCATGAAAAAAAAATAATGGTAGAGTTAAATATGTTGGAAATGATAATTCAAAAGAAAAATATCTTTCTAATTCTAAAGTTAGAAGAAGAACTCTTTTTAATAAAAATGATGAAAATAAAATAGTTAAAAATTTAAAAAAAGATTTAGTATTTAAAAGAATAAAAAATTTAATTCAATTTAGAAATAAAAATGACAAAATTTGAAATCTTCCATTTGATAATTACATCATTAATAATGTAAATGGTGGTAATATTAAATCATATTTTTATAAAGATGTAAAAAATAAAAAAGAACATTTATTTATTATTAATTTTGATAGTTCTAATAATTCAAATATTAATTTATCAATTCATAATAAAAAAATTAATAAAATAAAATTAATTGATACAAATAAAAAATTAAATACTTCAAATAATTTTATAATTCCTGCTGGACAAGTTGCTTATTTAGAAATGACTATTTTTTAATTTAATTAACTTTTTTATATAATTATTTTATGTATAAACATAATGA
>CAKNAO010000034.1 GCA_929200685.1 uncultured bacterium
GTTTCTCAATTAATAAAAAAGTCTTTTTGAGGCAAAAAACCATAATTAGAATTAATTTTTTTCATTTGTTTTTTATTTATTTTTTTTATATTTATATCATTAATAAAAATATTGCCTTTTTTTATTATTGAACTATCCATAAAAGAATTTATTAATGTGGTTTTACCAGCTCCAGAAGAACCTATAACAAATACTTTTTCTTTATCATTTATTTTTAAATTAATATTTTTTAAAATTAATTTTTGATCTTTTTGTATATAAACATTATCAAGTTTTATCATCTGAACCCATCACACTAATTCATGTGTCTTCTAATTCAGTTTTCCTATTTTCAATTAATGCATAATCATTATAACCATAATTAGGACCATATATTTCTGATAATGCTTTTGTTTTATCAGATTCAGATTTTGCTTCTGCTTCTTCAATTAATTTAATAAAAGCATTTGCAATTAATTTTGCTTGTCTTGGATCCATATTTTCTCTAAAAGAACCAACATCATATTTTAGAGGTTCAGTAACAACTAATATTTCTGGATTAGTTGCATTAAAATGTGTTGTTTGATCTTGAACTCTTTTTGTTCAACCAAATGAACCTTCATCATCAAAAGCAATACTATAATTTCCATCTAACATTGTTGAAGCATAAGCTTTTTTAAATTTAGACGAATGATTTTGAATTTCTTCTTGAAGAGTTGTAAAAGCATCACTTCCAAAATGTTTTTTAAGAAGTTTTTCTTGCAATTTAAACCTACCACCTGAAGAAGGATCGCCATGAAGAATTCCAGCATCTCTAAAATTTACTCAATTTTTATTTGCTCAAGCATTTTTTGCTTGTGTTTTTTTTGAACCATATACTCAAATATTTCCTCTATAAAAATCAACTTTTTTATTTGTGTTGTAAAAATTTTTATAAATTGCACCATTTCAACTTAAATTATTTTGATTATATTGAGAACTAAATAAATTTGTTTGAGCTAATGCAATTGCTTTTAAATCTTCATCTTTATTAGTTCCAGAATCTTTATATACTTTTCATTCAGGATCAAATTTAAATGAATTTGTTTTTGTTTGAATTAAAGGTTGAATTTTTGATTGATCAACTTTCATTGTAGCACTAATAGAGGCAAAACCTAAATCATGCTTTTTATTTAATATATTTTGAATAATTGTTTCGTTATCCGAAGTAGATCAATCAAATTTTACATTTACATTAGGTAAATTTTTAAATGAATATTTATCATAATTATCATCATTTTTTAATTCATTTATTTTTTTTTCAACTAATTTAGCAGCATTAGGGAATGCATTACCTTTAACATCTCATGCCCAACCTGGGTTTACTTGAATTGTAATGTTTTCATCTCACCAATTATTGTTATTTTCCACTATTTCTTTTTTTGAAGAACAAGAAATAATACCAATTATTGGTAAAAATGAAAAAATTATTGAACTTAATTTATATATTTTTTTCATAAAAAAACTCCTTTTGTATAAAACAACAGGAGTAAACCAAAAATGATAGACTTGTTACGCAAGTTTTAACTTGATCAACTAATAAGAGTACTTCTCAACCTTAAATAAAAAGGTGCCCCTGTCATATTTACAAATCCATTATACATTATTTTTTTATTATCTTATTTACTTTTCTATTAAATGAACTTCTTGTCATCATAATGAATAAACCTTTTTTAATTGTAGATTTAATTTTAATATCAGCACCTATTCTAATTATTTTTCATTCAATTGTTTTTGAGGGATGAGGTTTTTTAAGAGTAACAATTGAACCTAATTGATAATCATTATTATTGACCATATTTATTTTTCTTTTTCTTTTTTTTAATTTCAAAAACCATTGTAAATTCTCCTTTAATTGAATCTTTTATTTGCAAAAGAATTTCACTTGGTTTACCTCTATAATGAGTTTCAAATTTTTTAGTAAGTTCTCTTCCTAAAAATATATTTATTTCATCTTTAAAAACTAATTTAAAATCCAATAATACTTTTTCTAATTTATAAGGAGAAATAAAAGTTATATAAGTACCAAATTCTAAATTTTTAAGTTGTTTTTGTCTTTGAATAGTTTTTGGTTTTAAAAAACCTAAAAATTTATAATGTGTATCCATATTTGATAAAACTATAGATTGGGTTACAGCAGAAACTCCAGGAATAACTTCATAATTTATTTTGTTTTTTAATGTTTCTCTTAAAATTTCAAAACCAGGATCACTAATTATAGGCATACCAGCATCTGAAACTATTGCAACACTTAAATTTTTTTCTAATAATTTAATAATTCCTTTTGAAGATTTTTTTTCATTTTTATCATTATAAGAAATAAGTTTTTTATTTTTAATTTGATAATGACTTAAAAGTTTTCTTGTAACTCTTGTGTCTTCACAAGCAATAACATCAACACTTTTTAATGTTTCTATTGCTCTTAATGTAATGTCTTTTAAGTTGCCGATAGGAGTGCCTACTATGTATAATTTACTCATAACATTCACCAATTTTTAACAACAAATTAATTTTACTTAATTCAAAATTTAAATTTTTTTCTCTTAATAAAAAAAAATCATTAATATGAATAATTGCATTTTGAAAATCAAAATTAGAATTAATATATTTTTGAATTAATTTTTTTTCTTTTTTAAAACTTAAAGGAATAAAATTATTTTTTTTTCAAATATCATTAAAAAATAAATTTAAAAATGATAAATTTAATTTTCAATTTTTCTTATTAATAAAATTATTCATTTCAATAAAAAAATTATTTTTATCGATTAATCCTTCTTTTAATATTTTAATAATATAATAATAATTTTTCTTAAAATCTTCATTAAAATTTTTATCAATTTCTTTTTTAGTTTTATATAAATTTGCAAGTAAAATAGAAAAATCTTTTCCATAATTAAACATTTTAACTTGTTCAATTCAATCATTCATATTAATTGGAGGAACAGTAATAATTTGTGATCTAGATTTAATTGTTGTTAAAATTGAAGAAATATTATTTGTTGTCATAATAATATAAGTATTTTTTGTTGGTTCTTCTATAAATTTAAGTAAAGAATTTAATGATTGAATATTTGTATTTTCAATATTTTTAATTACAAGAATTTTTTTTCCTAAAGAGTCTAATGTTGTTTGTTGAAGTTGATTTATAGCATTTAAAACTTGATCTTTTTTTATTATTTTTTTTGATCCATCTAAAAAAATTAAATCAGAATATTTTAGTGGATCAAAATTTTTTGATTTATCTATTAATTTTTGAATTAAATATAAATATTCATTTTCTATATTTTGACCTTTTTGTGATGAAAAAATATATGAATGAAAAATTTTATTATTTTTAAAAGAATTATTTAAAATTCTATATGCAATAATGTTGTTTTTTTGAAGTCATTCTTTATAATTCATATTTTAATTATAAAATAATATAAAAATTTTAAATTTTTAAAAATTTTTTAATAATTTTAATTACTTCCTCAAAAACTAATTCTTCTTTTTGGTTAGAATCGATGACTTTAAATCTATTTGGAAACATTTTTACAACTTTTTTATATCCTTCATCAACTCTTTTTTTAAAATTTTTGTTTGTAATTTCAAAACGATCTTGTGCTTCACGAGAATCAATTCTTTTGAGTGAATTTTTTAATGAAACATCTAAAAATATTGTTAAATCTGGATATTTTCCTTCAGTTACAATTTCATTAATTATTTTTACTTTATCAATTCCAATATTTCTCCCAAAACCTTGATAAACAAGAGAAGAATCAATATATCTATCACATATAACAACTTTATTTTGATTTAAAGCTGGAATAATTATTTTGTTTAAATGCATTCTTCTATCCGCAGCAAAAAGAAGAGCTTCAGTTAAAGGAGGTAAAACATTTTCCTTTTTTAATAAAATATCTCTAATTTGTTTGGATTCTTTTGAATAAGGGCTTCCTGGTTCTCTTGTCAAAACAAAATTAATGCCTTCTTTTTCTAAAAAAGATTTAAGCTTTTTGATTATTGAAGATTTTCCAGAACCATCTTGACCTTCAAAGGTTATAAACATTAAATTAATGGCCTTTCTTTTTCGATAATGTTAATTCATTATAAATAAGTTAAAAATTTATTTGTGTTATTTTTTTAAAACTAAAAACCACCTGATAATTTTGGAGAAATTTTTTCAAGTTCAATTTCAATTAAATCAATAGCTTCATTAATAGCTATAATGATTAAATCTTCCAAAATTTCTTTGTCTTCTGGATCAACTAAAATTTTATTTACATTTATAAATTTTACTTTTTTATTGCCAGTCAAAACAACTGAAACACCTTGTTTTTCAACTAAAAATTCTTTTTTATAAATTTCTTGTTGTTTTTTTTCTAATTCAGCTTGCATTTTTTTTGCTTGTGCCATCATTGCATTCATGTTCATATTTTTACTCCTTTTCTACTGAAAATATTTCATTAAAAATTTTTTCTCCAAATTCTTCTTCTTTTGTTTTTAATTCTGGTTCAATTTCTACAATTTCAATTTCTTTAGTTTCAGGTAAACTATTTTTTTCTTTTAAAAATTTTCATTCTTCTTTTGATTTTTCAAACATTTTTTTATTAATTGCAAATATTAATTTTGGTTTTCCTAAAACTTCATTTATAAATTTGATAAACTTAGAATTTTTTCTTTCTAAATTTATGCCATCAATCACATGTTCTTTATTTGAAGAAATTAAAACAAATTTTTTGCCAGAAGAAATTATTTTAGTTTGAATTAATAATTGAACAAATGTTTTATATTCTTCATTTGTAATATATTTTTGAATATTATTTCAATTTTTTTTATCTATTTCAATTTCTAATCTAATTGCTTGATTAAATAAATTAATTACATCTTTAGTGTTTATGATTTCTAATGTTCTTGAATCATTATTATCAAATAACTTCATAATTTCTTCTTCTTCTTCTTCTTCTTCTTCTTCTTCTTCTTGTTGTTGTTGTCGTTGTTGTTGTTGTTGTTGTTTTTCTTCAAAAGTTTCATTAAAATTAGTTTTATCAATATTATCTTCTTCTTTACTTAAAAAATCATTTTCAACTTCATTTAAATTATTTTTTGTTTTTTCATTTATTTGATTTTTTGTAAAATTAGGTTCTTCTTTTTTTTCAAATTCTTCATTTTCTAAAATGTCTTGAGATGGTTTTTCAAAAATATCTTCAATATCATCTTCAACTCCTTCAACAATTGTTTCTATTGTATTATTTTCTTTTTCATCTTTTTTATCTTTAAATAAATTTTTTGAAATAAAATCTTCTTCTACTATTTTTTTTTCATTTGTAAAAGAATTTTCATTAAAATTTTCTAATTCTTCATTATTTTTAGTAGCGTTATTATTTTGATTAACAATTTTAAGCATTGAAAGTTCCATTAATTGGCGAGGGACTACATTATATCTTAAATTAGTTATTAACTCCATTAGAACATCTATTGTTTTATAAGCAAAATCAATATCAATATTTAATCTTTGAACTTCTAAAATAGAAATAAAATTTATTAATTTACTATCATTTGTTTTTTGATAAATAATATAATCTTTTGTAATATCTAAAAGTGAAGAAGCAAGTCTTTCAATATCAATTCCATTATCTAAAAACTTATTTATAATAGACATTAAAGTTTTAGAATCACCTAAATAAGCATAATTTAATAATTTGATTTGATTTTCAATTGAAATTATTCCAAATACTTTTGAAATAGATTCAAATGTAATGTTGTTATTTCCAAATGCTGAAGTTTGTTCGGCGATTGAAAAAGCATCACGCATACTACCTTGAGAAAGTTTTGAAATAAATTTTAATGATTCTTGATCATATAAAATTTTTTCTTTATTTAAAATTTTTTCTAATTGTTTTTTAATAACATTTTCTTCAATTCTTCGAAAATTAAATCTTTGAGTTCTTGAAAGAATTGTAATTGGAATTTTATGAGGTTCAGTAGTTGCTAAAATAAAAATAACATGGGCTGGTGGTTCTTCCAAAGTTTTTAAAAGGGCATTAAAAGCACCTTTAGTAAGCATGTGAACTTCATCAATAATATAAACTTTATATTGACCTTTTGTTGGAACATAATTAATATTTGAAATAATATTTCTTACTTCAGCAACACCATTATTAGAAGCAGCATCTATTTCAATGACATCAAGTTCTTTAGCAAGGTTTGTATTTGTAATTTTATTAACATAACAAGCAAAAATATTAGCAACTGAAGTTTTTCCAGTTCCTCTAGGTCCAGCAAATAAATAAGCATGACTTATTTTTTGTTGTGAAATTATATTTTTTAGTGTTAAAACAATATGTTCTTGACCTACAACTTCATCAAAATTTTGTGGTCTATAAGTTCTATATAAGGTTTTATAAGACATAAATTTATTATACCAACTTAAAGTTACTAATTTTTTAAAATGAATTTTTAAAAAATTTATAATAAAAATAAATTGAAAAACTAAAAAATTAATTTAAAATGAAGACATAAATATGAAAACAATTAAATTATTTGAAATACAAAAAAAATTAGATTTAGCAATACACAAAAAACATAATATTATAGAAGAAAAAATTATTGAAAAAAAGATAATTGCTTTATATGTAGAAATAAGTGAATTTATAAATGAAGTTGCTAGTTTTAAATATTGAAAAAATAATAAAAATATTTCTAAAGAAAAAATTCTAGAAGAATATGCTGATTGTCTTCATTTTTTTATGACTTTTTATGTTTATAAAAATATTAAAAAAAATGTTAAACCTATTAAAGGAAAAAATATTAATAAAATGATTTTAAATCTTTATAAAAATATTTCTAATTTTCAAGATAATTTAAATGAAATAAATTTAGATAAATCATTTTCAATTTTTTTAGGAATTGGTAATATTCTTAAATTTGATTGAAATGAAGTTGAAAAATATTATTTAATGAAAAATAAAATTAATTTTGATAGATTAAAAAATAATTATTAAAAAACCACCAGACACAACATTTCCTGATGCAGCTGCTACATTCCTGTCCTGACTGGGTTACAAGGTTATTGTTC
>CAKNAO010000035.1 GCA_929200685.1 uncultured bacterium
CTTCAAGATTATTATTGAATTTAGAATTAAAAAAATATTTTTTATCTTTTTTTATTATTAAAGAATTTAATCTTGAATTTATAAATTCATTACTTTTATTTTCTAAAGTAACTATAATTAATTTTTTCATAATATTTTTTATAAATTAATTATAAATAAAAGATAATTAATATTTATATTAATTTTTCATAAATTTCTTTTTGTTTTTTTGAAATTTCTTTTTGATTTTCAAGAAGAGTTAAATAATTATTTTTAACTATTAATTTAAAACCTTCTTCAAAATTTTTTAATATTATTTTTCTAATTTTTTGAATACCTAAAAATTTTCTACCAGCACAAAGTTTATCAGCTGCAAAAATTATTTTATCTAATATACTTATTTTTTTTGCTAAATTAGTATGATTTTTAACAGAGTTAAGTATTTCTTGATCTTTAAGTAAATATTTATTTTTTAATCAATAATAACCACTTAAAGAGTGAAGAGTATGATCTAATACTTTAAAACCATCTCTATTATTTAATGATAAAAAACCTCGATGTCATTCTAAACTTTTATTTTTTGTAATATCATGAACTATTCCAGCAAATCATGCTTTTTTAGCATCATAACCAATTTGTTTTGCATATTTAACTGCCAAATTACTAACTGCAATTGAATGTTTAAATCTTTTAATATTAACCATATTTAAAAGAATATCTAAAATATATAAAAAATTATTAGCAATATATTGATTTACTTTTAAATTAATTTGGTTAAAATCACCTTTTTTAAATTCTTTTGAAGAATAATTAAATATTGTATTATTAAGTAATTGACAATTATATTTTTTAATATTAATATTTGAAATTTTTTCTTCTCTTTTAAATACAATAATTTGACTTAAAGTAGAAATTTTTTTAATGTTTTTTCATTTATTTAATTTATTAATATTATCAGAACCAATAATTAAATAAAGTTTATCATTTGGATATTTATTTTTAAAATATTTAATTGTTTCAATTGTATAAGAAAAACCTTTTTTATTAATTTCAAATAAAGAAACTTCCATTTTATTTTCTTTAACGAGGTTAACCATATTGACTCTATGATGAGAATCTACATATTTTTTTTTATGTTTAAAAGGATTTTTGTAAGCAGGTACAAAATATAATTTATTTAATTTTAAGTCATTAATTGCTGTTTTAGCAACTTTAATATGACCTCTATGAATTGGGTTAAATGAACCACCATAAATTGCTATTTTCATAAAAAAATTATATATTAAGAAATATTATTTGTTATATTTTGAATTTATTTCTTTAATTTGATCTTGAGTTCCTAAAAAACAAACTGTTACTTTTTTTATATTTTTAATTTTAGTTGCATCAATTATTTTTGAATTAAATGCTACAATATTTTTAATTTTATCTTCAATATTTTCTTTTAAATTTAAACTAAAAGTAATATCAATACTTTTAAGTGGATTATTGTCATATTTTTTATATTCAATTTCTAAAAAATAATCTTCAAAATATATTTCAGTAATAATTGCATCTATTTTAGAATTTTTAGGATTAACTTTACCAATTAAACCAATTTTATTGTTATTTAAATAAATATCTGCTGAATATCCTGGATGCATATTTTTATTTTTAGAAACTTTAAATTCAATTTTTTGAGAAAATAAATTTACAAGATCTTGTTTAACTAAATTAAATGTTTTTGTAGTTGAAGCTAAAATTAATGTTTTAACTCCATTATTAACCATTCCTTCTGAAAAAATATTAATATCTTTTATATTATTTTTTTGATTATAATCAATAACTTCAAGAATTGAAAAAATTTGTGAATCTCTAATTAACTCTCTTTCTTTTGAAACAAATGTTTTAAGTTTAATAGTTTCTTTAAAATCAAATGGTTTATAAATATTTTTTTGTTCAGAAATTAATGAATATGTCATAACTTCATAATAACCTTGAGCAATTAAAAAATTTTTAATATTATTTATTTTAGTTACTTCAATAAAATGATTAGGATTTTTAATACTTGGTAATAAATTATAACCATAATATCTTAATATTTCTTCATTAATGTCTTGCTGACTTTCTAAATCATGTCTATATGTTGGAATTTTTACAAATTGATCTTTAAATTCAAAACCAAGTTTTTTTAATGAATTAATAGATTCTTTATATTTTTTTTCATCTGTAATTTTAAAACCAGTAATTTTGTTTAATTTTTGTTTTGAAAAAACAATTTCTTTTTTTGGTTTTTCTTTAAAGTTAACAACTTCTGAAAAATTATTTAACTTAGTTTTTACATAATCAATTGCATATTTTAAAGTTCCATTTGAAATAACTTTAGAAGACTGAAAACCTGCATTTGAATTAATTTTAATAGTTTTTAAACTATTTCTAATATCTTTAATTTTAAATTGACCAAACTCAAGAATAAATTCTTGAGTTTTATTAGTAATACTAGTTTTTTCAAAACCTATTATTCCAGCAAGTGAAACTGGTTTTTGATCTGAAGTAATAACTAAATTATTTTTTAATTCAACTTCTTTATTACCAAAAATTTTAATTTTTTTATTTAAATATTTTGTTGAAAATGATTTTCCAACTAATTTTTTATCATAAGCATGAGTTGGTTGACCAGTCATAATAAGTGTTAGATTTGTTAAATCTACAATATCATTAATTATTTTGATTTCATTTTTAATTAATAAAATTTTATCTTCAATATTAATTAATGGTTTATTTTTTGATTCAATTAAAACAAGTTCTTTATGATGGTTTTTTTTAACATTTAAATGAGATTTAAATGTTGGTTTATTTAATTTTCATTTTTTAAGTGAAGTTTTAAAATAAGCTGATAATTCTCTTGCTAAAACTATATATGAATTTGCATCTGAACGATTAGTTAAAATACTAACATCAATTAAATCATCATCAAGTTGTAATTTTTCAATAGGATCATCATAAATTGAATATCCTTGATAATTTTGAATTCCTTCACAAGCTTTATCTCATAATAAGTTTTTATCAATTTCAAACTCATTTAATGAAGAAAGCATTCCTTCTGAAATAATACCTTTAATTTTTTTTGTTTTAAAAGTTAAATTGCCTATTTTTGAACCTGGAATAAATGCAATAATAATCATTCCTTGAAATACATTTTTAGCAGTTGTTTGAATTGTTCTAATTTTATCTTTAAATTCAACAAGACATACAAATAAATTATCACCATTAGGATTTTTAGTTATTTTTTTAATTTTTCCAAATAGTATTCCTTGAACATTTGCAAATTTTTTAACTTCTTCTACTTCAAAACCTATTAAATTAATAGCTTCAATAATATCATCAAGAGTAATGTTTTTAGGAAGATTTGCTAATTCTCTAATTTTTTTGTGTGAAAATAACATTAATTTACTCCTTTAAATTGACTTAAAAATCTTAAATCATTTTTGTAAAATTCTCTAATATCTTCAATTTGATATTTAATCATAGCAATTCTTTCAATACTAATTCCTGCTGCAAATGCATTCATATCATTAGTATAACCTGCAATTTTAAGAACTTTTTCATTAAGTATTCCTGCTCCTAAAATTTCAATTCATTTATTATTATAATAAATATCAATTTCTAATGAGGGTTCAGTAAAAGGAAAAAATGAAGGTCTTAATCTTATTTTAATTTTTTTATTTAAAACATATGAAATTAAACTTTTTAATGTTCAAATTAAATTAGAAAATGAAATATTACCAACATTTAAAATATCTACTTGCATAAATTGATGAGAATGAATACTATCATCTTTATCATTTCTATAAACTTTACCAATTGTAAAATGACTAAAAGCTTTATTTGGATTTTTTTCAAGTTCTCTTGCTGTAAAACCTGTATTATGAGTTCTTAAAAGAGTATTGGAATTAATATACAAAGAATCTTGCATATCTCTTGCTGGATGATCTTTTTCAATATTTAATCTTTCAAAATTATATTCATTACTTTCAATTTCACTACCAGTTGTTTCAAAATAGCCATTTTGTAAAAGCCAATCTCTAAACCTATTGGCAATAATTGAAAGAGGATGTAATCCTCCATTTTTAGTAATTGGGTATGTTACATCAATTCATTCATTTTTAATTTTTTCTTCAATAATATTATTTTCAATTTCTTTTGCTTTTTCATCAAAAATTTTTTTAGCATTATTTTTAAGATCTGAAATTATTTTTCCAAGCTCTTTTTTTCTTTGAGGACTTGAATTTTTGATTTCTTCTTGTAATTTTTTTAATTTACCTTCTTTAGAATAAAAATTAGATTTAGCTATTTTAAGTTCTTCAAAAGTTTTGACTTTTTTTAGATTCATTTAATTTTCCTTTCTTTAAAAAAATAAAATCCTCTTTCAAAGGAGACCATCATCTACTCCTAAAAGGATTTTTTAAAAATATAACATAATTTAAATTGTTTATATTAATCTAAAATTAATTATTATTAAATATATTTAAAAATTTAATGAAACATCTTTTTTAGATTCTTCATCTGTTTCAAATAAAATGTGAGTAGAAACATTCATAGAAGAAGCAATTACATTTGAAGGTCAAGTAAATAAATCTCTATTAAAACTTGTTACTTGAGAATTATAAAGTCTTCTTGCTGCTCCAATTTCTCTTTCTAAATAACTGGCTTGTTCCATTGTTTCTTTAACAAGTTCGTTTGTTTTAAGATTTGGATAATTTTCAGCCACTGCCATAATAGCAGCAGCAGTTTTATTTAGATTGCTTGCTTCTTCACTAGAACTAAATGTTGATTTTCTCAATTTAGTTAATTCATTTAAAGTAGATTTTTCATATTTAACATAACTTTTAGTGGCATCAACTAATTTAATAAGTGTATCTCTTCTTTTTTTAAGTTGAACTTCAATACCAGAAGCCATTTCATTAATTGAAAATTCTTTTCTAATTAAACTATTTCTTCATAATACATGTAATATTAAAGGAATAACTAATAAAAATGATAAATATCAAATTAATTTACCCATTCCTGATGATTTTGGTAATCTATTTTCATTATTTACTTCAATTTCTCTTTTTGCCATTATTCTCCTTATTTAAGTATTTAAAATACTTAAATTAATTATACTATAAGTAAAATATTTTAATTTTTATTATAAAAAAATACTTTAAATTAATAAAGTATTTTTTAATGAATTATTAAGTTATTTTAACTTGTAAATAAAAATTTAAATTAAGTTTCATCTTCAACATTAGAAAGTAATTGAGTTAATCCTTTTCTATTTTCTAAATAAACACCTCTATTACTATTTCAAGATGATCTTGGTTTTGTTGCAAGTTTTGCTAAAAATTTTTCTCATGTATCAAGTTCATCTTCTATTGAAGAATCTAAAATGTGTTTCATAGAAGCATTTGTAGTTAATTTAAAAATTTGTCCTTTTGGATAACCTCTTTTTTTGCTTGAAGGAACAACACCTAATTCAACCATGAAATCAACAACTTTTGCATATTTTAATTTATTGCTCAATGAAGTATTGGCAATATTTTTCATTGCATTTTTTCATTCTAAAAATGTTATAGAATTTTTTCAACGATCAATAGGATTACCTTTTTTTATTTTAAATGTTGCTGTTTTTGATGTTCCTCCACTTAAAGTAATTGTTATTGAAATTGGAGTATATGTTTCTTCTACTAAAGTTCCTGAATTTGTTGTAATGGCTAAATATCCTTTTTGAGTGTTATTTAGACCAAAAACATTTGCAATTTCTGTTAGAATTTCAGTTTTAACTTCTTCTTTAGAAATATCATAATCATCACTAGATAAAGTAACTGGAGTTTGTTTATTATTAATTTTTTCATGAACTTCATCAATTGATTCTTGAGGACTTTTTACTGTTGATGATGATAATTCTGGTGTTGCTGATTCTATTGGATTAACTACTGGAGCAACCGGAATAGAAGGAGTAACTTCAACTTCTTCAGAAGGTTGTTCAATAGGTTCAGGTTCAACATAAAATTCATCTTCAACATCAGAAAGTAATTGAGTTAATTTTCTTCTAATTCCTGAATAACTAGTCTCTCACTTATGATTTTCACCTCAACTTGGTCTTAATTCTTTAAGTTTTGTTAAAAATTTTTCTCATGTATTAAGTTCATCTTCTTTTGAAGATTCTAAAATATGATTCATAGAATAACGACTACTTAAATAAAATATTCTTTTTTTAGGATAAGCACTTGTTATATCACCATGAGGAACAACACCAAGTTCAACCATAAAATCAACAACTTTTGCATATTTTAATTTATTGCTCAATGAAGTATTGGCAATAT
>CAKNAO010000036.1 GCA_929200685.1 uncultured bacterium
AGCTTGAATAAAATTTTCTCAATTAAAAAAAGCTACTAAAAATGGTTTTGATATTTCTCCACCGAAAAAAAGAAAAAAAACAAAAAAAGTTTATAAAATTTTTATTTATAAAAATCTTGAAAAATTATTAGAAAATCTTGACAAAGATAAAAATTATATTCCAAATGAATGAAGTTGATTAGATGAATTTCAATTTGAAAAAAAAGAAAATTTTGAAAAAATTACTCAAAAAATTAAAAATTATAATTTATCTAATTTTCAAGAAGACGTTCAAATCGGAAGAATTGGTGAAGAATATTTTTATAATCTATGCAAAAAAGAAAGTTTAATAATAAAAAAAATATTTCCAAATTTTCATTTTGAAAATTTAAAATGATTAAATAAAGAAAAAGAAAAATTTTTACCATGAGATTTTGAATACAATGATATATTCATAGAATTAAAATCTTCTAAAACAAAAGATTTTTTCTTTTTAAGTAAAAATGAAAAAAATAAGATGAATGAAAGTTCTAATTATATATTAATTAAATTAAACAATTATGATTTTAAAACAAAAAAATTTGATGAACCAATTTTTTATAATAAAGATGCTTTATTAAAGATGAATAATGAAATATTCATTTACTTATTTAAAGAAAAAAAGGAAAAGGAATATGATTAAAAAAAATGAAATTGATATAACACCAAAAACTAAAATATATTCTATATTTCAAAACATGAATTATAAATTAGAAACTGCTATTTCTGAATTTGTTGATAATAGTATTGCTTCATTTAGAGAAAATAAGGAATATTTTGATAATAATGAAATAGAGAAAACAATAATTTTATTTTTTGATAATACAATGAATAAAATTATTATCTTTGATAATGCTTATGGAATATCAAATAATGATTTTCCTAGAGTATTAAGATTAGCAGAACTTCCAAAAGATACTTCAGGTTTAAATGAATATGGAATGGGTTTAAAAGCATCGTCATTTTGGTTGGGTAATTCCTTAAAAGTAGTTAGTAAATATAGAGATAATTCATATTCTAATGAACTTAAAGTGACTTTAGATGAACTAGAAAAAGGTAAAAATAAAATTGAAGTATCAAAAAATGAATCATATTTAAAAATTCCATATTTAAAAAATGGGCATGGAACTTTTATAGAAATTAATGGAGTTAGAAGAAATATGACAACTTCAGTTTTAACACCTTTAGTTAAAATTTTAAGTTCTAAATATCGAAATGATATTTATGATAATACTAATATTAAAATTATTGCAAAAGAAAGTACAAATAAAATTATTGATATTTGTAAAACAAATTTTGAAAAAAAGAAATCTTTTTTAAACAATGATGAATTATATAAAGCAACTTCATTATTTTATAAAGAAGTGGAATTTTATAAAAATGAAAAAAATGAAATTTATAGAAAAGAAAAATTTTTTGAAATTAAACATTTAATTGATGGAAAAATTAAAAAATTAAAATTTAGTGGTGTTTTTGGAATAAAAAAACATGGTACTAGAAAAGAATATTATGCTTTTGATCTTTTTAGAAGAAAAAGAATAGTTAAAAGTGGATATGATCCTAGTCATTTATTTGGAATAGGAAACTCTTTTGAAACATTAAGAATAACTGGTTGATTTCATATGGATGAATTTCCAACAAATCAACAAAAAGATGATTTTGCTTGAGAAGGTGAGCTTGAAGAAAAATTTTTAAATACAATTTTTAAAGATTTAGATTTTCAATATATTAAAAAATTAGCTCATACAATTAGAGCAAAAAGTGAGTTAAAAATTTTAAATATTAGAAAAATAGAAATGGATAAAACAAAGAGTTTTATAAAAAATCATTTTCAAAAAAATATCATTTTACATGAAAAAGAAGAAATACAAAAAATATCTATTGAAAATGGAATGAAATATGATAATACCCACTTGTTGCACACAATTAAAAATATATATGAACAAGATGTTAAAATTTATTCTAAACTTTCAGAAGATAATTCACCTGAAGAATGAATTAAAATTGATAAATTGGAAGATAAAGAAACCTTATTAGTAACAATTGATATGAATTCTCCATTTTTTAATCCTTTTAATGAAAATGGTAATTTTAGACAAATTTTAAGATTATTTGTTATTTGTTTTGCATTATCAGTTGAAAACTCAGTTAAAACTGGTAAAGATGCTAATGAATTTAAAGAACATTTAGGTAAATTACTTTCACATAATAAAGAAGGTTTTAATGTTTAATGAAAAAAATGAAATTTATGAAAATAAAATAAAACCTTCTAAAGCATTAAAATATTTTGATCAAAAATTTATTGATCAATGAAATTTTTTTTATTCTAAAATTTTTGAAAAAATTGATTTAAATAATATTGTTGAAAAAACAAATAAATTAAGTAAGTATATTATTGAAAATCCAGGAAAAAATATTTTAGTAATGGGACACATTCAATCTGGTAAAACATCTTTTTTTCTATCTTTAATGGCAAAAATGTTTGATTCTGGTTCAAATATTTGTTTTTTAGCAGCAGCAACAAATAATTTTTTAAAAGATCAAGTTATAAAAAGAATTAAAAATACATTTAAAATTAATATTGATATTTTTGAAAGTAATAATCTTAATGATTCAAAAATATTAGAAAAAATTTATTTTAATTTAAAAGATCAAGAAAAGAAAACAATTATTGTTGGTTTAAAACATCAAGAACATATAAAAAAAATAAATAATTTTTTAAAAGATACAATAAATATTAAAAAACCATTTTTTATTGATGATGAAGGTGATCAAGCCTCATTTGATAATGTTACTTTTAAAAAAGAAAGTTCTATTTTTTTTGAATTAAAAAAACTTTTATTAGAAAATTCTAATCTTTCTTTTTTATCTTTAACAGCAACTCCAATGCCACATTATTTTGTTAATAATAATTCAAATTTAAAACCAAAAAAGATTTTTATAATTGATTTAAGTAATAAATATATTGGTTTAGATTTTTATCATAATTCTATAAATTCTTATAAAAAAAATGTAGTTGAAATAATATCAAATGATGATTATAAAAAAATAAAAAATTTAAAAGTAAGACCTCCAAGTTTAGAAAAAAGTTTATTAACATATTTTATTTATGCTACCTTTTTACATTTAAAAAATGGTATTCCATCAAAAACTTCTTATTTAGTTCATACACATATTAAAAATGATGATCATTCAATTCTTTTTAATTGAATTAACGATATAAAAAATAAATTCATTAATGAAATAGATTTAAAAAAATTAAATAAACAAATTTGAAATATTATTCAAAAAAATAAATTTATCAATATTGAAAAAGAAAATTTTAATAATTTATTATTATTAATAAAAAAACATATTTTAAATTCTAAAATTATTATTTTAAATCAAAAAGAAAATAATAATAAAAATACAAAAGATTTAAATAATATTTATATTGGTTCTAATTTAGTTCAAAGAGGTGTTACATTTGAAAATTTATTAGTAACATATTTTGCTAATAGAAATTATGATTCAAACTCTAATGTTGATACTGTTTTACAAAGAGCAAGATGGTTTGGATATAGAGATGAATATAAATTTATTACAAAAATTTTTTTAGATGAAACTTCTAATAAAGATTTTATAGATCTTCAAATTGGAATAAAAGATTTTTACCAAAGAATTTCTAAAGAAGAAAATAATGATAATTTTCAATTTGATAAGATTCAATATCCATTTTTATACATTAAAGATGCAAAATTAAAAGCAACTAGAAACACTGTTGTTAAAAATCAAAAAAATAACATTAATTATACTTATCAAGATAATGATGCAAAAAATGACAATTTTATTGCTATTAAATTAAAAAATGTAATAGAAAATAAAGGTGATATTGTTTATGATTTCAAAAAACAAATAAAAGGTTTAAAATACAAAAATTTACAAGATTTTAAAGATGTTTTTGGAATTAATGAATATGAAGAAATATTTGGAACATTAAATATAAAACATTTTTTATTAAAAGATATTGAAAACATTTTTAAAGATTTTCCTCTAACTTTAATGATAATTGATAATAATGGGAAATATAAAGAATATACTTCTCAAAATGATAAATTTCAAAATATTTTTCAAGGTTTTTCAAAATCATTAAATGGATATGTAGGAGATAAAGAATTAAATAGATATCCACCACTCAAAAACCATATTTTAATTCAAGTTCATAAAATAAAAAATATTAATAAAAATATTAATTTACATAAAATTGCTTTAGTTTTACCTAAAAAAACACAAGATAAATTATTTGGTTCATTTATACTTAGAAAAACTTAATAAAATAAATTTTGAATTAAATACAATTTAAGATTCAATAATATATATTTTCTCTTTACTTGTATATAAAAAAACATATATACAAGAGAAATGAGAAAAATGCGTGATTTTTTACTATGTAAAAATTTAAGTATTAGAACAATAAATTCATATATTTATTGAATAAAAAAATTTGAACTTTATTCAAAAAAAATAAATGGCGGCATTAAAAATAAAGTTATTAAATATAAAGAATATTGTATGAATGTTTATAGTGTTGAAACTCAAAAAGTTATTATTTCTGCTCTCTTAAAATATTTAGAGTTTTGTGGAAAAAATATTAATCTTCAATTACCTAAAAGTCATTTTAGATTTAAAGGAAATTTTATTGAATTAAAAGATTTTGAAGATTTTTTTAATTCAATAATTCATGAAAATAATTTTGTTAGTTTAAGAAATAAAGAAATTGTTAAAGTTCTTTGAAGCACAGGGCTTAGAGTTTCTGAACTTATTAATTTAAAGTGAAATCATTTAAATGGAATTTATATAAAAATTATTTCTAAAAATAATAGAGTAAGAATGGTTCCATATAAAAAAGATTTATTTGATCAAATCAAAAAATTATCTTATTCTAAAAATGGATATATATTTTCTAAATTAAATGGAGAAAAAATTTCATATGGTTCAATTTATAGAATATTTTCTAGTTATAAAAATAGAAAAATTTCTCCTCACACTTTAAGACATTCTTTTGCTACAAGATTAATAAATAATGGAATACCAATTTATTTTGTGCAAGAACTTCTAGGACACAAAGATATTAACACCACAATGCTTTACATACATTTAGATAAAAGTTCAATAATAAACGAATTAAAAGAAAAGGAGTGATTTTAAATCACTCCTTTAAAATTAGAAGGTGTTAACATTATTTTTTCATTATCTATTCCAATAGAATCCATATTTATTTCAAATTTTGGATTTTCAATTTCTAATATTGGTGGAAATGAAGCATCCTCTTGTAAATTAATATTTCTTAAAAAAATTAAACTATATTTATGATTTTTTTGAATATTATTTGCAAATTCATATTCAGCTCTACTTAAGAAAAAATTAATGCTATTTTTTACTGTAGATTTAACTTCAAAAAATAATTTTTTATTATTTTTTAATTTTACTTCAAAATCATATGGAGAAAATTTGTTGATGTTTGATGTATGAGTTATATTATCATATCCATATTTTTTTACTAATTTATCATAAAAAAGTCTTTCTGCAAATTTTCCAATTTTTTCTTTTAAATCATTATTTAAATTTTGATTTTTCATTGAATATTTTCATTTTTTATATACATATTTTTTTGTTTTAATTTTTTTTAAATCTATTTTTTCTCAATCATCAATTTTTCTATTTTTAAAATTTTCTAAAATTTTAAACATATTTTTTGTTACTTTTTTATCACTTAATAAATTAATATTTTCTTTATTTCAAATATATTTTTTTCAATTATCCATAATTTTTTTTGCTTTTGAAACTGCTTTATCATAGTGTTTGTTTATAACAGAATTTATATGTTGAATTATTCAATCTTCAATTTCTTCTTCTGAAAATTTTCTTATTTTCTCAATATCAACTTTTTTAGGAAAATAAAATTTTCTTAATAATGAATTTATATACATATCATTTGTTTTTTTAGTAACTCTTGGTAAAAATTGAATATATTTTTTTTCAATATTATGAGCAGTTTTACCATTGTATAAAAAATCAATCAATATTGGTATTCATTGATCAACTGGGAAAGTATTTTTGCATTCTTTATTTTCTCATTTATAACTTTTAGTAACTTCTATTTCATAATCTAAAAAATTTATAACATTAGTTATATTTATAAATGATTACTATTAATAACACAATTTTGATT
>CAKNAO010000037.1 GCA_929200685.1 uncultured bacterium
CTATTTAATGGACTAATTCTTTTTCAATTTCAACTTTTTTTTGTAAAAAGAATAATTATTTTTTTAAATGTATCATAATTTTTTGTTATTTTTTCAATTATATTTATTTCATTTTCAGTATAATTTCCTAATTCAAAAGCATTTTTTGAATTAATTTTGGTATTCATAACTTCATGAGAATATATATAATTAATAACATTTTCTCTAACAATATTTTTTTTAAAAATTTCTTTATTTTTAATCATAAAAAAATTATACTTACATTAATTAAAATTTTATTTAATAATTTTTAAAATTCTTTTTTTTAGTGATTCTTTATCTAATTTGAAATGTTTATAAATTTTTTCACCTGGTCCTGATTCTCCAAAACTATTAATTCCAATATTATATTTAGCAAATCTATTCATTCCATAAGTTGTAGCAGCTTCAATACTAATTGCTTTAGAGACATCTCATGTTATATTTCCATTGAAATTTGAAATTGAAACTACATTTAAATTAAGTTCTTTTCCAATTTTTAGAGAATTAGCAAGTTCAGAACCTGATGATACTAAAGTTCATTTTGAATTATTTTTAATTAAATTATAATAACCTTTTTTCATTTTATTTTTTGATGTTTCATTTAAAGATATTATGTTTTGCCTTGTTAAAATAATGGCAGTAGGATTTAGTTTTGAATTATATGCAATTTCATAGGCAGCTTTTACTTCTTTTTCATCTGAAGGTCTTAAAACATTTAAATTTGGAACACTCCTAAGCATTGCAAGTTGTTCGATTGGTTCATGAGTTGGTCCATCTTCACCAACATATATTGAATCATGAGTAAATACATAAGTTATTGGAAGTTTCATTATTGAAGCAAGTCTTATTGCTGGTTTCATATAATCAGAAAAAACAAAAAATGTTGAAACAAATGGTTTTAAATTAGAGTGAAGAGCCATGCCATTAGCAATAGCGCCCATTCCAAATTCTCTAACACCAAATAAAATATGTCTACCTTTTTTATTATTAATATTAAATATACCATCTCCACCAATTGCTTTGGTTGAACTTGATAAATCTGCTGAACCACCTATTCAATTATTTCTATTTTTATTTAAATATTTAATTACTTCGCCTGAAGATGCTCTTGTTGCAATATTTTTTTCAATTTCAATTTCAATTTTTATTGGTTTATTTTTTAAATATTCATTTAATTCTTTAGAAGGTTTAAACTTATTAAATGCTTCTCTTGATCTTTTTAAAATTGTTTTTTCATAAAGTGATATTACTTTTTTTGGGATATAGTATCCATCTCTATTTCAATTAAGTGTTTTTTTAACATTTTCAATATCATCACCAAGTGGTTTTCCATGAACTTCACTTGTTCCTTGTTTTGAAGATCCATGACCAATTATTGTTTTAATTTCAATAAATGAAGGTTTATTACTTTTTTTGGCTTTAATAATTGCTTCATCAATTGCTTTAACTGTATTTTTTTTAACCAAAATATATTCAAATCCAATTGATTTCATTCTAAGTTTTAAATTTTCATTTGTAATTAAATTTGTTGAAGTATCAAGTTGACAATCATTAGAATCATGCATAATAATCAATTTTGATAAATTATTTTTACCAGCAAAAGATAAAGTTTCATAGCTTATACCTTCTTGTAAGTCTCCATCACTACAGATAACATATACATAATGATTTATTTCTTTAAATTTTGCTCTAAGTGATTCTTCTGCAAGCGCAAGACCAACAGCCATGCCCAAACCTTGACCAAGAGGTCCGGTTGTAGACTCAATACCTTTATTTAAGTTATATTCAGGATGACCAGCAGTGATAGAATTAAATTTTCTAAATTTTTTAAGTTCACTTTTACTTATTAAACCTAATAATCTTAATTGAGAATATAAAAGTGCAGAACCATGTCCAGCTGAAAGTATAAATCTATCTCTATTAATTCATTTTGGATTTTTGGGATCAAAATTTAAATGTTTTGAAAAAAGTGTATGCATCATTGTAGCAGCACCAAGTGCAATTCCAGGATGACCTGAATTTGCTTCATTAATTGCAGAAATACTATTTATTTTTAATGTGTTAATTGCTAATTTATCAATCATTAAAATTCACCTTCAATTTCAATTGAGATATTTTTGGGTTTTGTGTCAATAATGTTTAAAGAATAAGTTTCAATATTTTCTTGAAGTTCATTAATTGCAATTTGAAATGAAGAATTTTTTTTAATATTTACAACAACTTTAGCACTAAATGTATCTTTTTCTTCTGGAACTTCAACTTCATAATTAATTAGTTTAACATTTTTAGATTCTAAAGTTGCTTTTTTAACAGCTTGTTTAAAAACATTGTTTTCTACAAAATATTTTTTATTTAATGAATAATTTACTTTTACTAATGACATTATTTATCTCCTTTTCCAACATATTTCCCAGTTTCAGAAGAAATAATTATTGATTCATTTTCTTTTATAAACATTGGAACTTTTAATTCATAACCGGTTTCAACTTTAACTTTTTTTTGAGGATTATTTTGAGTATTTCCTCTAATTGCATTAGGTGCTTCAATAACCTTTAGTTTAACATTTAAAGGAAGTTCAATATTTAAGATTTCATTTTTATATTTTTTTACAAGAACTTCACTTTCATTTTTAAGAAAATTAATTTCTCATTTTACTTTTTTAATTGGAATTTCTATTTGTTCAAATGTTTCATCATCCATTAATATTAAATTGATGCCATCATTATATAAATATTTCATGTTTTTTTTAGATATATGTGCAAGTTTTAATTTTATTCCACTAGTATAAATTTTTGTTAATATTGCTCCTGTTCTTAAATCTTTCATTTTGACTTTAACATTTGCTTTTCCTCTTCCTTGTTTTGAGTGATAAAATTCTAATACAACAAAAATATCATTTTTTTCTTGAAAAGTAACACCATTTTTAAGATTATTAATATTAATCATTTTCCTCCTATTAATTTAAAATAATTATAATAAACTATTTTTTTTCTTTATGTTTTATGTGATTATTACATTTAGGACAATATTTTTTTATTTCAAGTTTTTTTACATGAGTTTTTTTATTTTTTTTAGTAATGTAATTTTCCATTTTACATTTTTCACATCTAAGTGTTAATCCTTCTCTTGGCATTTTTCTCCTTAAATAATTTTTAATTATACACTAAGTAATTTGATTTCTTTTTTATAAATAGGTTTTTTGTTTACTAATGGAGTTTCCAAAATTTTTATAACATTTTTAAATTCTTGAGCATTTACAATTTTTTTTAATGGTTCAAGCCCAATATAACCTTTCCCGATATTTTCGTGTCTATCTTTTGAAGAACCAATAGGATTTTTAGAATCATTAACATGAATAACTTTTATTAAACTAAATATTTTTGTTTTTTTAAGTTCTTTAATTAGTTTTTTAAAATTTTTAACATCATATCCATAATCTCAAATATGGCAAGTATCAAGACAAACATTTAATCTAGAATTATTTACTTTGTCAATTATATATTTAATTTCTTCAAATTTTGCACCAATTTCTGTCCCTTTTCCTGACATTGTTTCAATTAAAATTTCAACATTTTTTGTATTTATAAAAATATATTTAAGAGATTCAATTAAAGTTTTAATTGAATCTTTTCTAGTAAATTTAGTATGAGATCCCGGATGAATAATCAAATATTTAGCACCAATATAATTCATTCTTTCAATTTCTTTTATTAAAAATTCACAAGCAAAATTTTTCTTTTCTGGATTTGCTAAATTAGTTATATATGGCGCATGTACAATAATATCTTCTGGTTTAATAATATTTTTATATTTTTCTTTATATTCTTCTAATTTATATTTAGAAATATTAGCTCTTATTGTTGATTGGGGAGGGCCGAGATATATCATCATTGTATTTGCTTTATTTTCAATAGACTCTTCAATAGAATCAATTAAATAGTTAGGAGATTTAAATTTAATATGTGAACCAAGTTTTATCATATTTTAATTATAAATTAAGTTTTTTAATTATTATAAAATTTTAATTTTATATTACTTTTAATTTTTCTTTTTTAAATTTATTTTTTAATATTTTTTTAATATTATCTACAAATACATTTTCACTTTCATGAGAAACTAATAGTAAATTAATTTTTTCATTATTCATTGTTAATAAATCTGATCACTTAACATCTGAAGTAATAATTGTTTTAATATTATTTTTTTTAAGTTCAAGTATTTCTTCAATTTTCCCAGAACCAGCAATTATGCCAACTTTTTTAATTGGTTTATTTTTAGTAAAATTAAGTTCTTTTTTAGAATATAACTTAATTTTTTTGAAAAATAATTTTTTTAAATCATCAAGTGAACCATTATATTCTACCATTACTGAATATTTAGAATTTTTAATAGGAAAAATTTTATTAAATCCCATTTTTTTTGCTAATAAATAACTTGTTCCTTTACTTGATGAATCAAAATTTGTATGTATTGAATAAATACCGATATTATTATTTAAAATTCTATTATGAATTTTTAATTTATAAGGAGCTTTTTTAATATCTTCTTCTAAATTTTCTTCTCATCTAAATGGATGATGAGTAATTATAAAATCAACTTGATTAGAAATAGCATAATCATATTTTTTTTTAGTCAAATCTAAAACAACAAGAATTTTATTGATATTTTTTTTAAATGAACCATAATGAAGTCCACTTTTATCTCATTCTTCTTGTTTTGAAAGAGGAAATTTTCTTTCTAAAAAAGAAATTAATTTATTTATTTTTATCATCTTTTTTATCAAAATAATCTTTTAAAGATTTTTGATTTTGTGGTTTTCTTAAAATTCTTATTACTTTTGCTTCAATTTGTCTAATTCTTTCTTTTGACACATTAAATATTTCAGCAAGTTGTTCTGGATTATATGATTTAATTCTTTTTTGATTTTCATCAAATCCAATTCCATATTTCATTTTAATAATTTTTCTTTCTCTTTCATCTTGAATTGATTTTTCAATTGTTTTGATTAAAATTTTAGAAAGTTCTTCTTGAGAAGCAAAATCAATTGGATTAATTGCATTTTCATCTTGGATAAAATCTGAAAATGAAGAATCATCTTCTTTACCTATTGTTTTATCTAAGGAAATAGGATCAATATTAATTTTTCTAATATATCTTACTTTTTCTGCAGTAAAATCTTCACCTCTTTTTTCTGCTATTTCTTCATCGGTAGGTTCTCTACCAAGTTCTTGGTGTAATTCCCTTTGAATTCTAATAATTTTATTAATTGTTTCAACCATATGAACTGGAACTCTAATTGTTCTAGCTTGATCAGCAACTGCTCTTGTAATAGCTTGTCTAACTCATCATGTTGCATAAGTTGAAAATTTATAACCCTTTTTTCATTCATACTTTGAAACTGCTTTTAAAAGACCGGAATTACCTTCTGATATTAAATCAATAAATGAAAGTCCTCTATTTTTAAATTTTTTAGCATTATTAACTACAAGTCTTAAATTTCTTATGATTAAATTTTCTCTTGCTTTCCTACCTTTTCTTCCGCCTTTTTCAATCTTTTTAGCTAATTCCACTTCTTCTTGATGTGTTAAAAGTTTTCCATACTTACCAATTCATCTCATATATCATTTAACAATATCACCAGTATCTGTAAGTTTATTAATAAGTTCTAAATTAGAAACTTCTCTTCCTCCATTTACTTCAATAAGTTTAATTTCTTTAGTATTATTAAAATTTTTAAAAAATAATTTTGAATCCTCTAAAATTTCTTTTTTTAAATCAACAATTTCATTATTCTCAATATCAAAATTATTTGAAATAATTTTTTTTTCAATTAAAGTAGTTAGAAGATCTCCAATACCTTCTTCTGAAATTGATATTTTATTTTTATTGAGAACATTAAAAACTTGTTCTTGTGATAAAAAATTTAATTTTTTCTTCAATTTTTCATTATTCAAAAGTTTAATTATTAGATTATAATCATTTTTAAACATATTTTTATTCATTTTCCCACCTTCTTAAATTTTACATAATTAAAATTTACTTTTATATTTATTTTTATTAATAATTTTATATGT
>CAKNAO010000038.1 GCA_929200685.1 uncultured bacterium
CTTTATAATTATCTTATGAAAAAAGCAATTTATATTGATTTAGATGGCACACTTTTAGATAATAGTTATAAAATTTCAAAAAAAGATAAAAATTTTTTATTTTCAATCAAAGAAAATTGAAATATAATTTTATCAACTGGAAATTCATTAAGAAATACAATTAATTTTTATAATGAACTTGATTTAAATACTTTTTTATCAACTTCTCAAGGCCAAGTTATTACAAATCCCAAAAAAAATGAAACTATTTATAATGAATTAAATTTTGATGATATTAAAAAAATAATGGATTCAAAAAAAATAATAAATTTTTTAATTGAAACTCATGATGAAACTTATACTAAAAATAAAAAAGGAATTTTAATTGATTTAATAAAAAATAGTTTTCAAATTTATAAAAATCAAAAAATTAAAAAAATTATTAGTTTTTATATTGAAGTTCCAAGAAATTTTAGTATTAAAATTGATAATTTAGATCATTATGAATGAGAAACAAATAAAAAAAATAAAATAATATCTTTTAAACCACTCAAAATTTCAAAATTAAGTGCCTTTAAAACTATAAATGCAAAAGAAAAATATGAATTCACTATTGCAATTGGAGATGGAAGAAATGATATTGGTTGTTTAAAAAATGCAAATATTGGTATTGCAATGAAAAATTCTCATCCACTTGTTTTAAAAAATGCAAATTATGTTTCAAATAAAACAAATAATGAATCAGGTGTTAGTGATATATTGGAAAAAATCATAAAAAAAATAAATTTATAATAATTTAGGAATTGGTAATACATCTACTTTATTTAGTATTACTAATACCCCAATTGTTATAACAATTAAAAATACAACTATATCAGTTCATTTAATAGGATATTCTCTATATTTGGTTCTTTTTTCATATGGATCATATCCACGAGTTTCCATTGCATTTCCTAAATCTTCTGCTTTTGCAAAAGCAGAAACAAACAACGGAATTATTAATGTTATAAGAGATTTTGCTTTTGATTTATAATTACCATTTTTAAAATCTACTCCACGAGATGCTTGAGCTTTCATAATTCTTTGCGATTCTTCTAAAAGAGTAGGAATAAATCTTAATGCTATTGAAATAATCAATGCTATTATATGAACAGGAACATACAAAAATTTTAATGGTCACATTAAATCTTCAATTGCTCTTGTAAGTGCAGTTGGTCTTGTTGTTGCTACTAACATAGTTGTGATCATGATCATAATATAAATTCTAAACATAATAATTAATGTTCTTTTTATAGCAAGATTGCTAATATTAAAACTTCAAAAAGATGCATAACTTACTACATTGTCTTTTATCTCAATAACAAATGTATTAACACCAAAAAGAAAAATACCAATTATAAAAACTGGAAACAACATTTTTATTAATTGTTTTTTAGGAATTTGTGAAATTAAAAATGATAAAAAAATTGGAATTAATAATAATGATTGTAAAACAAAATTTTTAGCTAAAAAAACTAAAATAATAAATATTATATTTGTAAATAATTTTAATCTTGGGTCCATCCTATGAATGAATGAATTTCCAGGCATATATTTTCCAACATTTAAATTCATATTTTTCCTTTCTTATTTATTATATTTCTTCAACAAGTTCGTTTATATTTTTTGGTTTATTAATTTTTTTGCCTTTTTTATTTAATCTTATTACAAGATCAACAATTTTTGGTATTTTTAAATCATTATTTAATAAAAAATTTTCATCATACATTATATCAATAGAATTATCATCCCTAATAATAGTACCATTTTTAAATACAACTGTTCGATTTGAATGTTCTAAAACAAGATCCATATTATGAGTTACTATGATTATAGTTTTTCCCATATTATGAAGTTTATGAAAAATTTTATACATATCCTTTTCACCTTGAGGGTCAAGACCAGCAGTAGGTTCATCAAAAATTAAAATATCTGGTTCCATAGCAAGTATTCCAGCAAGTGCAACTCTTCTTTTTTGTCCGCCCGATAAGGCAAATGGAGATCTTTCCAAAAATTTTTCACTCATACCAACTAATTTAATATATTTTTTAGCAAGTTCTATTGCCTCTTCTTTTGGTGTTCCCATTGTTGTTGGACCAAAAATAATGTCTTTTAAAATAGTTTCTTCAAATAATTGATATTCTGCAAATTGAAATACAATTCCAACTTGTTTTCTAATTAATTTAATCTCTTTTAATTTTTTATTTCCAGGAGAAATTGACATTGCTAATTTAGGAATTTTTAGATTTTTTTTAATTAATTTTCTATTTTTTTTCATTTTTCTAGCAATTTCTTGTGAATAAATTTCCACTTTACCACTTGAAGGTCTAAGAAGACCATTTAAATGTTCAATAAAAGTTGTTTTGCCAGAACCTGTTTCTCCAATAATTGTTATAAATTCTCCTTGATCAACAAATAAAGAAACATCATTTAATGCTTCAAATTCATTTTGAAGACCTTTATCAAAAGTATGAGATAAATTAAGTGTTTTTATTTGCATATATCACCTATTAATTTGTTTTTATCATAAGTTGGATTAATTCCTTTATTTTTTAATGCTTCTGATACTTTATAAATAAATGGAGCATCAATTTTTGCGAGTTTTACAATTTTTTTATTTGCAAAAATTGATTGAGGATCACCAGAAGCAACTAATTTTCCATTAGAAAATACCATTAAAATATCAGCCATAATTGCTTCATTCATATTATGAGTGATTGAAATTAAAGTTTTTTCTCTATTGTATTGAATTTCTTTAATAATATTTAAAACTTCTTCTTTACCTTTTGGATCAAGCATTGAAGTTACTTCATCAAAAATAATTATTGGTGGATCAAGTGCAAGTGTTGAAGCAATAGCTACTCTTTGTTTTTGACCACCAGATAAATTTTGCGGTTCTTTGTTTAAATGATTTTCCATATTAACTTTTTTAGCATAAAAAATAACTTTTTTTTTCATTTCTTTTCGTGAAAGTCTTTTATTTTCTAAACCAAAAGCAATGTCATCTTCAACAGAAGCACCAATAAATTGATTATCAGGATTTTGAAAAACAATTCCTATTTTTTTTCTTATTTTTTTTAAATTTTCTTTTGATATTAAAATACCATCAAGTTCAACAGTTCCTTCAGTTGGTTTATATAAACCAACAAGTATTTTTGAAAGAGTAGATTTACCAGAACCATTGTGTCCTAAAATTGCTATATATTTTCCTTTTGGAATTTCTATATTAATATTATTTAAAGCATAAAAATTAGTGCCTGAATATTGAAATTTTAAATCTTTAATTTTAATCATATGTAAATTATATAAAAAAGAATTAAAATATAATTATTTTTTTAATTTAATATTTTTTTAAATATTTTGTGTCAAATTCTGCAATATATGGAAGATTTCTTAATTTATCATTTACATCTAAACCAAATCCCACTATAAATACATTTCCGATTCTAAAACCATAATTATCAACTTTAAATTTTACTTTTCTTCCTTCTTTTTTATCTATTAAAGCAAGAATTTTGATGCTATTAGGTTTTCTAGATTTAAGTAATAATTTAACTGTTTTTAATGTTTTGCCAGTATCAATTACATCTTCGACTATTAAAACATCTTTACCATTTATATTAGTGGCTAAATCCATAATAATTTTAGGAGTACCTTGAGGTTCTGAACCTCCATAATAAGATGAAATTGTCATAAAATCTAATTTGTGAATTATATCAATTTTTTTTATTAATTGACACATAAATGGTATTGAACCTTTTAAAAGACCAACAATTATTAAATCATTAGAATTTTTATATGTTTTATTTACTCATGAAGATAATTCAGAACATTTTTTTTCAATTTGATTTTGAGTAAAAATTATTCTTTTAAAATGTTTATTATTCATATTTTTAATTTTAACATTAATTTGATTTTATAGATTTAATTTGAATATTATATTTTTTTTCTGCATAAACTAAAACTTTTTCACCAACTGTTGCATTCAAAATTGCATTTCCTAATGGAGAAGAATTAGAAATTTTATTTTCAAATGGATCAGCTTCTAATGAACCAACTAATTGAATTTTATTAATTTTTTTGTTTGATAAATCAATATATTTTACAATTGAACCTATAATTACTTTATTTTCATTTGATTTTTTTTGTTTGATAATTTCTGAATTATCTAAAATTGTTTGAATTTCTTGAATTCTATCTTCAATTTGTCCTTGTCTTTCTCTAGCCGAATCAAATTCTGCATTCTCTGATAAATCACCTAATGATCTAGCTTCTTTGATTGCTTCAATAACTTTTGGTCTTTCAATTTTAATTAATTTTTTTAATTCATCTTGAAGTTCTTTTTTTCCATCTTTTGTAATAATATTTTTTTTAGACATTTTTTTTCCTTTAATTTACATGATTACATTATAAAATTGTATCAAATTATTTTGCTATTAAAATAATTCCTTGTCCTATTTTTTGAAATTCATGTCTTATTTTTAATAATTTTAAATATGACATAATTTCTTTTTTCGTTTTTTTATTTTTTAAATTAACAATTAAAATCAATGATTTTTTACTTGAATTATCATAAATTTTTTTAATTTCATTAATTGTTTTATCATTAAAATTAATCAAAGCAAATTGATAATTTTTACTAACTTTTTTTACTTTTGCTATTTTTTTTAAAGTTTCTTCTTCATAAATTTCAATAAAACCTTTTATTAAAAAATTTTTATATTTATTCCTTATACAAGTATTTAATGAATATTCCATTGAATAATCATCTAAAGGATTTTTAGATTTTTCTTTTAAATCTCATAAAAGTTCCCCAACATTTTTTCTTATAATATTTTTATTTGAATATTTATTTTTAATTTGTGAAATTTTAAAACGAACAATAATTATTGAAATAAACATAATTATTAATGCTATTAATATTGAAACAGCAAGTATTCATCATGTTAAACTACTTATCATTTTCTTTTACTTTTTCTTGTGAATCTATATAATCTTCATAAATTTTTTCAATAATTTTTCATTCATCTTTTTCAATTGATTTTAATTCAGATTTATTTTTTCATTTTGCAGCATAAACATTTTCATTAAGTTCATATAAAACAAAATCATCTCCATTTTCATTAAAAGTAAAAAGAATTTTTGCTTTTAATTTATTGTTATTTTGATCAATGATAGTAATTTTATTTGAATTTTTCATATATGAATTATATTAAAAAACTATAATGTTTTTAAATAATTAGTAAGTATTATTTGAGCAGCAATTTTATCTTTTAAATTTTTTCTTTTTTTTCTTTTTATGCCAGAATAAATTAAAATTTCATGTGCTTTTTTAGTTGAAAAATTTTCTTCAATTCTTTTAATAGGAAGAGAATATCTTTTTTTTATGATAATTTCTAAATCTTCAATCATTAAAGTTGTTTTTGATTTTTTACCACTTGGAAGTGTTGGATAACCAATAATAATTTTATTAATTTTATACTTTTTAAAATATTTATCTAAGTTTTTAAACATTGAATTTCAATCTTTTTCATTAAAATTAATATTTTCTTTTGCTTGAGCAATTATATTCATTGGATCAGAAAGTGCAACACCACAACTTTTTGTGCCAATGTCCAATGCTATTATTCTCATTTTACATCTTTCAATGAGTCAATTTGATCGATTAATCCCATGGCAATTTTATTGTTTCCTCCACCTTTACCATTAAAATGAGAAGAAATTTTATCAAATATTTCTTTTGATTTATATTTATTTGAAGTGACTATTAAATTTAGTTTACCATTTTTTTTTGACCCAATTATTATTAATGTATTTGTAAATTTTTCTCTTAAATTAATTGCTAATTTTTTAATTTGTTGAAAATTTGAAATATTTAAATTTATGTATGTTGGCATGTTATTTCACATTTTTATGCAAATTTTTTGATCATCAAAATCAAAATTATTTTTACTATTAATATTAAGTTTTTTATTATCAATATTAATT
>CAKNAO010000039.1 GCA_929200685.1 uncultured bacterium
TAAAAATTATAAACCATAATATTTATTTAGAAACTAAAAAAGGGACTTTGAAAGAAAAAGATTTTTTAATTAAAAATTTATTAAAAAAAATTACTTTTGAATATATTTTTAAAAAAATAAAATATTTTCAAAATTTAATGAAAATAAATGAACATAAATTTATTGTTACTTTCAAAAAAAAGACATGAGGCACTAATTTTGTCAATAAAAATAAAATATCATTTAGTTCAAGACTTTCACATTTTGAAGAAGAAATTACTGATTATTTAATTATTCATGAACTTTCTCATTCTAAATTTCCTAATCATTCTAAAAGTTTTTGAAATTATGTTAAAAAATTTAAACCAAATTATAAAGTTTTATCAAATAAACTTAAAAATATTTAGTTTATAATATAAATATGTTTGATTTTTTAGGAAAAAGATTACAAAAATCTTTAGCAAAAATTAAATCTAAAAGAAAACTTAACGAGAATGATATATTACAAGCTATAAGAGAAATTAAAATGTCTTTTTTAGAAGCTGACGTTAATGTTTTTGTAGTAAAAAAATTTATTAAAAATATAAAAGAAAAATTAATAGATTTAGAAATAATTGATAAATTAACTCCTTATCAACAAGTTGTCAAAATTGTTCAAGAAGAATTAATTGATGTTCTTGGAAAAGAAAAACAGAAAATTTCCATCAAAGGGAAACCTGAAATAATATTAATGATTGGATTGCAAGGCTCAGGAAAAACTACTTCAAGTGTTAAAATTGCTAAATATTTAATGAAAAAAGAAAATATTAAAAAACCTTTACTTGTTGCTGCAGATGTTTATAGACCTGCTGCTATTGAACAACTTGTTAAACTTGGAAAGGAATTAAGAATAGATGTATTTTTTAAAAATAAACAAAAAAATCCAATAAATATTGTTAAAGAAGCTTATAAAAAAGCTCATGATGAAAAATACGATCTTTTATTAATAGATACTGCTGGAAGATTAGCAATTAATAAAGAACTTATGCAAGAATTAGATGATATTAAAAAAATTGTTAAACCAAATGAAATTATTTTTGTTGTTGATGCTCTATCAGGTCAAGATATTATTAATGTTGCTCAAATTTTTAATGATAAATTAAAAATAACAGGTTTATTAATTACAAAACTTGATTCTGATGCTCGAGGTGGAGCAGCGCTTTCAATTAGACAAATACTTGATATACCAATTTTATTTATTGGTACAGGTGAAAAAACGAATGAAATTGATTTATTTCATCCAGATAGAATGGCAAAGAGAATACTAGGTATGGGTGATGTTTTATCACTTATTGAAAAAGCAAAAGAAGTTGTTGATGAAAAAAAATCTCAAAAATTAATGAATAGAATGATTAGTGGAAAATTTGATTTAAATGATTTAATGGAACAATTAAAACAAATAAAAAAATTTGGTAAAATGTCTAAATTATTAAAAATGATTCCTGGAATAAATAACAAAATTTCTCAAATTCAAATTAATTCTACAGAAGAAAAATTTTATTTATTTGAAATTTTAATATCTTCAATGACAAAAGAAGAAAAACAAAATCCTAAATTACTTAAAAATTCTAAAAGAAAAACAAGAATTCTTTTAGGTTCAGGAAGGAAACCACAAGAATATAATAAACTTATTAATGAATTTGAAAAAATGTCAAAACAAATGAAAGAAATTTCTAAAAAAATTAAAACTGGTAATTTAAATGGAGGATTTTTTTAAATGTGCAATTAAAAATAAATTTTAAAAATAGATTATTAAATGTTAGTTCTTTTAAGTATTGATTTGCTTTTACCATTTTTTCTGGTTTAGGTTTAATAACTATTCATTTATATACATTTGTACCTGAATTATTATCAGAAGAATATTTAAGAAAATATTCATATGAACATAATTTTCAATATTTTATTTTATATTTTTATTTTACATTTCAATCAAATTTAATTGGTTTTATAACTGGTATTTTAGTTTTATTAAATGTATTTGATAAAAATAATGTTCATTTTCAAAGAATAAAAGGAATATCATTTGTTAATTTATTTTTGACAATGATATTATTTTGAATTTCAATTTTTCCAACATCACTAATTTATGATTATAGTATTTTTGGCATTTTTAATACTATTATTCTTCATTTTATAAGTCCAATGCTAATTATTATTGCTTATATTGTTGATTTGAGAAAAAGTAAATTTTTAAATAAATTATCTTATAGAGAAGATTTATTAATTTATTTAATTTTTCCTATAATATGAACTAATTTAACTTTTTTTGAATATTTTGTTTTAGGTAATTCAAGACCAGAAGCTGCAATTTACTCAGTTCTTAATTTTTCTTATCAAACTGAAAGACAAACTTTATTAACTATTTTTGTTTGTTTAGGAATTTATTTTACAACTTCATTATTTATAATTATGCTTAATAAAAAATATTGTCAAACTTCTAATTATTCATAATAATTATTTCTTTATAATTTAATTATTATGAATACAAGAATTAAACTTTGAAAAGAATATAGAGAAAAAATAAATAATAATATTTCTTTGCAAAAATCCAATAATGAATCTAATGAAAAAGTAAAATTACTTAGACAAAGATTATTGAATGTTTTTCCTAAATATTTTGAAAAATATCCTTCAAAAATAAAAAAATATAAAGCAAAAATTAATGATATAAAAAATATTTTTTTAGTTTCTAATATTCAAATAATTGAATTAATTGAAGAAATTTATTTAATAGATAAAAATATTAATAATAATTTTACATTTATAGATGAAATGTCTTTTAAATCTAATAAATTAGACATTATAATTGAAAGTATAAAAAATCATTATAGTTTTGATAAAAATAAAATTAAATTAGATAAAAATTTTAAAATAAATCAATCAAAAAAATTAAATTTGGAGAATAAAATGTATAAATATAGAATAGCAATTGATGGACCATCTGGTTCAGGTAAATCAACCATTGCAAAAAAAATAGCAAAAATTTATAATTTAAACTATATTAATACAGGTTTAGTTTATAGAGCAATTGCATATTGATTAATAAAAAATAATATTGATGTTAATGATTTTAAAAAAGTTAAAGAATCTTTAATCAAAATCAAAATCAAACTTTTAAAAAATGAAATTATTAATCTTAATAATCAAAAATTATCTAAAGAATTAAGAGAAGATAATGTTTCTCAAAAAGCATCTATTATTTCTTCTTATACCTTTGTTAGAGAATATGCAGTTTTAATTCAAAAAAATGAAACTAAAAATGAAGGAATAATTATGGATGGTAGAGATACTACTTTTAATATAATGCCTAATGCTGATGTGAAAATATTTTTAGATACTGATCCAAAAATTAGGGCCAAAAGAAGATTAAAGCAAAATAAAAAACTTGGTTATTCTACTAATTATGAAAATATTTTAAAAGAAATAAAAATAAGAGATAAAAGAGATAGAACAAGAAAAAAAGATCCTTTACATAAAACAAAAGATTCACATTTAATTGATTCTTCTAATTTAACTATTAATCAAGTTGTGGATAAAATTATTGAAATTATAGAAAATAAATAAAATATTTATAAAAGAGGTTTTATGAAAAATTTAGTTGCAATTGTTGGAAGACCAAATGTTGGAAAATCAACTTTATGTAATAAAATAATTGGAAAAAGAATATCTATTGTTGATAATAAACCTAGTGTTACTAGGGATAGACTTTATAATGAAGTAACTTGACTTGATAATGTTTTTACTATAATTGATACTGGTGGAATTGAAATTGAAAATAAACCATATCAAGAAAAAATTCAAATTCAATCTAAAATTGCTATTGAAGAAGCAAATGTTATTATTTTTGTTTTGGATGGAATAAATGGTCTTACAAATGATGATATTTTTATTTTTAATATTTTAAAAAAAACTAATAAACCAACAATAATAATTGCAAATAAATTGGAAAATAATAAAGAAGTAGAACCTTCAATTTGAAATTTAGGTAAAAAAATATTTAAAATATCTGCAATTCATGGTGAAGGAGTTGGAGATCTTCTTGATAAAGTGGTTTCATATTTTGAATTTAAAAATATTAAAATTAAAAAATATTCAAAAATTTCCATTATTGGAAGACCAAATGTTGGTAAATCTTCACTTCTTAATGCAATTTTAAATGAAGAAAGATCAATTGTTTCTTCAATTGAAAATACAACTCGAGATTCTGTTAATAGTGATATTAAAATTAAAAACGAAAATTTTACATTATATGATACAGCAGGAATTAATAAAAAATCTAAATTAATTGATTCAATTAATCATTATGCTTTGTCAAGAGCAATTAATAGTATTGAAAATTCAGAAATAACTCTTCTATTAATTGATCCAAATAAAGAATTGGTTCATTTTGATTCTGTTGTAGCAAGTTATTCACATAAAAATAATAAGCCACTTATTATTGTTGTTAACAAATGAGATTTAATTAAAAAAAATGAAAAATCTATGATTAATTATAAAAAAAAGCTTAGAAAAGAATTTAAATTTTTATCATGAGCATCTATTGTTTTTATTTCTGCATTAAAAAAACAAAGATTAAATAAATTATTAGATAAAATTATATTAGTTCAAAATAATTTAAATAAAAAAATTAAAACCTCTATTATTAATGATGTTTTAACAGAACTACAAATGATACAACCATCACCATCTTTTAATGGTGGTAGACTTCAAATTTCTTTTGGTAAACAAATAAAAAATAGAATACCAACATTTATTTTATTTGTAAATAATAAAAAATATGTTCATTTTTCATACAAAAGATATATTGAAAATCAATTTAGAGAATATTTTGGATTTGAAGGAACACCGATGCTATTTTTATTTAGAAATAAAAACAAAAAAGGAGATGATTTTAATGAAAAATAAAATAACTATTATTGGTTCTGGTGCAATGGCTACGGCTACTTCAAAAATTCTTTATGATTCTGGTAATAAAAATATTATTATTTATGGAATAGATAATAACGAATTAAAAGAACTTAATAATGGAAAAAATATTAAATATTTTCCTTTAAATTCTAAAATACCAAATTTTAAAACTACAACCAACTTAAAAAAGGCATTAAATAATAGTAGTTATGTTGTTTTGGCGATTCCATCTCAATTTATTGATAATGTTTATCAAAAAATTTTGAAATTATTAAATTCTAATGTTGTTATTATTAGTGTTGTTAAAGGATTTTATCCAAATACTAATTATTCTATTCATGAAGGTCTTAAGAAAAAATCAATTAATAATAATTTTATCAAAGGAATTATTTCTTTAATAGGACCTTCTCATGCTGAAGAAATCGTTAAAGAAACTCCTACAATTATTGCGGTTGTAGGAGAAAATATAAATTTATTAAAAAATATTCAAAAAATTTTTTATTGTTCATATTTTAAAACTTATAGACAAACCGATATTAAAGGCGCTGGAATTGGAGCAGCATATAAAAATATTTTAGCTATTGCTTCTGGTATTTCTTCTGGTTTAGGTTATGGAATCAATACAACTGCTGCTCTTTTAACAAGAGGAATTGCTGAAATGATTAGATTTAATGATTTTATTGGTGGTAAAAAAGATACTATAATTGGTTTAACAGGAATTGGTGATTTAATCGTTACAGCAATGAGTGATCTTTCAAGAAATTTTAGTTTTGGTAAAGAATTTATTAAAAATAAAAAAAATGCTTTAAATTCAAAAAAAACAATTGAAGGATTAGTAGCATTAAAACATTTATATAATTTTTCAAAAAATCAAAAAATTCATCTTCCAATTGTTAAAATACTTTATGAAAGTATTTTTAAAAATAAAAATCCTAAAGATTTATTAGAAAAATTTTGAAAAACTAATTTTAAAAAAGAATAAAGATTTTTAACAATTAAAAAATTTATAAAAAAATATAAATTTTTATTTTTTTATAATTAAAT
>CAKNAO010000040.1:0-5434 GCA_929200685.1 uncultured bacterium
AAACAATATAATCTATATTGAAATTTCTAAAGAAATGAAAAAAGATGAAAAATTAAGAATTCAAAATCATATTAAGTATTTAAAAAATGAAATTAAAAGAGCAACATTAATGATTAAAAATAAAAATTTTATTTCTAAAGCTCCTAAAAATAAAATTAAAGATGAAAAAGATAAAATTAAAAGATTTAAAAAAGAATTAGATAAAATTAAATAATTCTTTTATATTAAAAATTTATTTAATTAATAATTTTTAACAACATTTTTAAAAAAATAAAAAAATTATTATAATGATACTACAATATTATTTTTAAGGAATTTAAAAAAATGAATAACAAAAAAAATCCAAATATTTTAAATCAATCATTAGAGCAAATAATTTCTGATCGTTTTGGACGTTATTCTAAATATGTTATTCAAGGAAGAGCACTTCCTGATGTTAGAGATGGACTTAAACCAGTTCAAAGAAGAATAATCTATGCAATGAATGAATTAGGTCTTTTCAATGAAAAATCATTTAAAAAATCAGCCAGAATTGTTGGAGAAGTAATTGGGAAATATCATCCTCATGGTGACTCTTCTATTTATGAAGCAATGATACGTATGGGACAAGAATGAAAAATGAATGAACCACTAATTGAAATACATGGAAATAAAGGTTCAATTGATGATGATCCACCTGCTGCCATGCGTTATACAGAAACTCGTCTTTCAAAAATTACAAAAGAACTTTTGAATGGAATTAAAAAAAATACTGTAATTTTTTCGCCAAATTTTGATGATTCAGAAAAAGAACCAACAGTTTTACCTGCTTTAATGCCTAATTTATTAATAAATGGTTCAAAAGGAATTGCTTCAGGTTATGCTACTGAGATGCCGCCACATAATTTAGGTGAAATTATTGATGCTATTATCTTTAAAATTCAATCTCCAAATGCCAAACTTAGTACTTTAATGCAATTTGTAAAAGGGCCAGACTTTCCAACTGGTGGAGAAATTCAAGGAAAAGAAGGAATTAAAAATGCTTTTTTATATGGTCAAGGAAAAATAATAATTCGTTCAAAATATAAGATTAATGATTCAAAAATTAATCCATATATCGAAATTTTAGAAATTCCATATGGAGTGGTAAAGTCAAAACTTGTTAGAAAAATAGATGAAAAAAGATTTAATAATTTAATTTCAGGAATTAAAAATGTTAGAGATGAAACAGATAGAAATGGTGTTTCTATCAAAATTGAACTTAATTCTAATGTTAAAATTAAACCTATTCTTAATTATCTTTTATCTAAAACAGATATGCAAATTTATTATAATTATAATAATATTGTTATAGTAGATAAAATGCCGAAACTTCTTTCTTTATCAAAATTAATTGATGCTTACATTAAACATCAAAAAGAAGTTCAAAAATCTTTAATTAAATATGATTTAATTAAAAATAAAAATAGATTAGAAATTATTGATGGATTAATTAAAATTTCTAAAAATATAGAAGTTATAATTGATATCATTAAAAATGTTAAAGGTTCTAAACAAGGAGTAGTTAAAAATCTTATTGATAAATTTAATTTTTCTAAAATTCAAGCAAATGCTATTGCTGAACTTAAACTTTATAGACTTTCAAAAACAGACCAAAATATTTATTTTGAAGAAAAAAAAGAACTTCAAGAAAAAATTGAATATAGTAATAAATTATTAAATGATGAAAAAAAAATCAATAACTATTTAATTTTATTACTTAAAAATTTAAAGAAAAAATTTGCTTCTAAAAGAAAAACAAAAATAACAAATAAAATTGAAAAACTTGAAATAAATATGAAAAACTTAATTCAACAAAAATATGTTTGAATAGGAATTTCAAAAAAAGGATATTTAAAAAAATTTTCTATTAAAACATATGAATCAAATAAAATTGATAAATATTTTTTAAAAGATAAAGATATAATGATTTATCTTTACAAAGTACATACAACTGATAAACTTTTAATATTCACATCAAAAGGTAATTTTTTAATAATACCTGTTCATAAAATAATTGATAATAAATGAAAAGAAATTGGAAAACATATTAATAATTTTGTTGATATTGAATTGAATGAAGAAATTATTGATGTAATTTCAATAAATGATTTTTCACTTGATGTTAAAATTGTTTTTGCAACCAAAAAAGGTAAAATTAAAAAAACAATGCTTAAAGATTTTGAAATTTCAAGAATTTCAAAAAAATCAACTGCAATTAAATTAGACAATGATGATTTATTAGTTACTGCAAAACCATCAAATAATAATCAAAAAATAATACTAATTACTTCTTTAGGTAAAGCAGTTAAATATAATGAAAATGAAATTAACATTCAAGGTCCCAAATCAAAAGGAATTAAAGGTATTTCTCTTCCAAAATCTTCTTTTGTAACTGCGATGTGTATTGCTTGAAATAATGAAATTATTGGTTTAATTTCAAAAAGAGGTGGAATTAAAAAAATGAAAGTAAAAGAGATAAACTTCGCTTCTAGAAAAACTCAAGGTAAACCTATATTTATTTTTATTAAATCAAATCCTCATATCATTATTAATGCTTCAATAATAAAAACAAATGATTTAATTGCATTTAAAAATATTGATAATAATTTAAAAATATTTAATTTTAAGGACATAAATATTAAAAGCAAGAATGAAGGTTTTTCTATTCCAAATTCAATTAAAAATATTGTTGATGGAATTATTTTTAGATTTAATAGAATTCATAAAAATTCTAAAATATTTAAAAATTTTGGAAACAATCTTCCTGAAGAAGAATTATTTAAAAAAGAAGAAAATAAAATTAAAAATGTTAAAAAAATTTCAATTAATGATATATTAAATAAGATAAAATAAAATTTTCTATATCTTTATTTTAAAATATTTCTTATATATAATTGAAATATGTCAAATAAATATGAAGAAATTTGAAACAAAATTAATCAATATAATAAAATAACAATATTTACTCATTTAAATCCTGATGGAGACACAATAGGCACTTCAATTGCTTTAAAAGAATTAATTAGAATGAATTCTAATGATAAAGAAATAAAAATTTCAGGTGATAAATATCCTAAAAATTTAAATTGACTTCCAAAAAATGATGATGTTAAAATTGAATTTATAAAAAAATCTCTTGCAATACTCGTTGATACTTCTTCAATTAAAAGAACATTTGATAAAAGAATATTAAAAGCTAAGGAAATTATCAAAATTGATCATCATAGTCCTGAAGGAAATCAATGAAGTTTTGTAATTGATGGTGATAAATACCCAGCCACTGGAGAAATATTGTATGAAATGATTAAATTTTTAAATTTAAAACATAAAAGCAAAGATCTTTATAACTCTTTATTTGTTTCTATTTGAACAGATACTTCAGGACTTGTGGAAAGAAATCCAACCAAACAAACATTTAAAGCAATTGAATGACTTGAAAAAAATGGTTTAAAAAGAAAAGAAATTGTTAAAAAAATTAATTTATCAAAAAAAGAAAAAAAAATAATTAAAAACTATATTTTAAATGCAAAAATTAAAAATAACTTTGCTTATAAAATAAATGACAAAATTTTAATAAACTATTTATATAGACCTTCTACTGAACTTTTTTTTAAAACTTATGATGCTCAAATTTATTTATTTGCTTCATTAAATAAAAAAAATAAATATAGAATTGGTCTAAGATCAAAAAAATATAATGTTTCAAATATAGCAAAAAAATTTGGTGGCGGAGGTCACATAACTTCAGCCGGAATTGAAGTTAATACAAAAAAAGATGTTAAAAATATAATTTTATATATTTTAGGAAGAAATATTAATGAAAATGCTTAAAAATAAAAAACTTAATGAAATAATTAAATTAATTAAATCTTCAAATAAAATTGCTATTTTTCATCATGTATTTCCAGATGGAGATGCTTTAAGTTCTTCATATGGTTTAGTTCAAGTTCTTAAACAAAAATTTCCTAAAAAAGTTATTAAATGACTTCCTGATAAAAAAAACATTAAAAAATTATTTTCTTATATTGTTGATGATTTTAGTGACTCCATAGAAGAAATAGATGAAACATGAACAGCAATAATTGGTGATACTGCAGTTTTTGAACGAATTTATTTAAAAGAACAATTTAAAAAAGCTAACAAAAAAATTTGTTTTGATCATCATCAAAATAATATTAATTTTAAAACTAATGTTTATATGTCTCACAAAAATTTAGGAGCTTCTTCTGTTCAAGTTTACATGATTGCCAAAAAATTAAAAATTAAATTTACTAATCATATTGCAATTTCAATATTATTTGGAATATTAACAGATACTTTTTATTTTACACACTCTTTAAATGATATTAGACCTTTAGAAGCAGCAAAAGATCTTTTAAGTTTTATAAATAAAATTACAATTGATAATGTTTATAAAAACCTTAAAAAAAGAACAATTGATGATATAAAATTTCAAAAATATGTTTTAAATAATATGAAAATTAAAAAAAATGTTTCTTATTTTAAACTTAATGATAAAAATATTAAAAAACTTGGAATTGATATTGCAATAACCAAAAAACCTAATTTAATAGGAAATATTGAAAATGTAAAAATTTGAATTTTTATTATTGAGGATAAAAAAAATAAAATTTTAAGAATTTCATTAAGATCAAATGGATTTAATGTTAGTAAAATAGCTAAAAAATTTGGTGGAGGAGGTCACAAAAGAGCAGCTGGCATCAAAATTAAAATTGATTGAAAAAAAGCTAATAAAATAATTGAAATAGCTCAAAAAGAATTAATAAATTGTAGTAAATATGAATAAAATATGAAGTAAAATAAAAAAATAACTAAATTAATTTAATTTTTGTTTAATTAAAAGGAGTTGATAAAATATGATAAATAATTTAAAAGAAATAAAAATTTTGGATTTTAATCTTTCTTATTATGAAGAAAATAATAAAAGAAAAAAAACTATTTTATTCATTCATGGTTTTCATTCTTCAGTTGAATTTATAAAAAAAATAATTCCACTTTCTAAAAACTTTAATGTAATTGCTTTAAATCTTCCGGGTTCTAAATTTTGTGATACTAACAAAGAAATTACATTAAATATTTTTAATAAAATTGTTAAAAAATTTATTAGAGAACACATAAAAACAAAAAAATTAATAGTTCTTGGTCATTCATTAGGTGGTGCAATTGCTTCATCACTTTATAATGAAAAAAAAGTTAAAAAAATTATTTTTATGGCACCCTTAAATCCTTCAATGATTAATGATTCAAAATATAATCAATTAAAAAATATTGTTTTTCCAAAAAATACATTTGAAATTATTAAAAAGAAAGCCATCACAAAATTTCTCTTAAATAAATTTGATTCTTCATTTGTAAATGCATTTATTGATGAAAATTCTAATTATAGTAAAAT
>CAKNAO010000040.1:5444-5799 GCA_929200685.1 uncultured bacterium
ATCTAAAAAATTTATGGAAATAACATTGTATAAAAATTATTTAATGTGTAATAAAAATAAGAAAACTTATTATTTAATTGGAAAATTAGATAGAATAATTAATCCTAAATTATTTAAAAAATTTGTAAATGAAGAACTTAATAAAGAAGTAAAATTTTTTGGAAAATCAATGCATAACATTATTAAAAATCAACCTAATTTATTTTTAAGATATTTAAATGAAAAATTTTATTCTAAAAAAACTATATTTAAATGAAACCTTGTTAAAAATTAATTTTTTAATATGTAAAAAAATAGATCTTTTATTATTTAAAAAGAAAAACAATTTAAAATAATGATTATAATTATATTATAT
>CAKNAO010000041.1 GCA_929200685.1 uncultured bacterium
AATTAATATTTTTTTTTTTATTTTTTAAAAATTTTATTTCCTCTTTTTTCATCATTTTTTCATTTTTATATACAACTTTATGTCTATATATAGAAACATCATTTTTAAATATAACAGATTGCAGAAAATTTTTTTCTTTTCTTAAAAACATTTCATTATAAAGAATTTCATTATGATATGCATTATAATAAAAAGCAATACCAATATTAGGAAAAATCGGCATAAAATGCAAAAGTATCCCACCATTTAATTTATTTTGTTCAGTAAAATTAAGTGTTTCTGTCAACATAAGTTTTAATTTATCAAATTTAAAAATTAATAATCTAGATTTCTTAACATTATGCATTCTTAATAAAGTTGATGATTCAATTGTGCTTTTTCCAAATTTATCTATTTCTTTTGGAACATTAGTAATTCAACCATTTTTGTTATTTTTTCAATATTTTAATATTAAAGATATTTGTTTTTCTTGAATTTTTTTGGGAGAACGTCCATCTTTTTTTATTGTTTCATTAAATCATGAATCACCATCTTTTTTCCTAATATTTTCACGTAATTTATTAGTTCTTGTAATAGACAATAATGAATAAAATTGCAAAGTTATTAATTCTTTTCGAAAAAGACTAATTTCTTTTTCATATTGAGCATTTTGTGCTATTTTTCTAATTACTTTAATACCTTCTGATTCAAGATTATTCATACCAATTTCAATATTTTTTGAATAAAAATTATCAATTGCTATTGGTTGATTTTTACTATTTATGTTAAATGTGCCACCATCATTGGTTTTATAATTTATTCATTTTACTTTACCATTTTTTGTAAAATGTTTTACAATAGCTTTTTGTAAAAAGTGATTATTTTTATAACTATTTCTCATATTTTAATTATACTTATCGATTTTAAGATATTATTAATTTATTAAAATTTTAAGTTAAAAAATAAAAATATATAAAAAATAATTTATATTATTTTTTCATGTAAATGTATATATTTATAAAGATTATTTAAAACATCTACAACAACTTGGTAACATAATTTTGCTTTTTTAGATATTTCTTCTTCATTTTCTTTTTTAAATGATTCATAATCATGATTTATACTATTTCCAATTTTTCTAACATTATTTAATAATCCATGTAATGTAGGATTTAAATTTTTTTGTTTTTCAAGATAATCAATTGATTCTTTAAAATTTTTAAATTCTTTTTTATCATTATTTTTTTTAGATTGATCAATAGCAATATGCATAATTAATAATCTAGAATACATAATGACTGTTTGTCATTTATGATTATTAGCATTAAATTTAATTTCATTAAATATTTTTAAATTTGTTCCATCCAAATTTTTAATATCATCATTAAATTCTTTAGTTTCATGAATACTTTTGTCATTTTTAAAAGTTTCAATAAAACCACATGATGGACAAGTTAGAGCATAAAAAAAAATTTTATCATCATATCATCTTGTTATTATGCCAGATTGATTCATAACTAAAATATTACAATTTGAACAACTAAAACTTTTTCAATTTTGTGAGATAGGTTGTACATTCATTTTTTATTTCCTTTCAAAATTCATTTTAAAATATTTTTAATTTTATTAAAATTATAATTTATTAGTTAATTATTTAAAATATAAAATTATTTAATATAAACAAAATTTTGGGGAATAAAATTTATATTAAATTTTTCTTTGTTAAGTGGTTTTTTATATTTTTTATTTTTTTCTATTTCAAATGCATATCCATATTTTTTTTCTTTAAAATATTCAAAGAATTTCTTTTTATTTATACAATTACTTTTTTTTGTTTTTTTTCATAATTCATTTATTTTTAATTTATGAGTATTTTTAATAGTTATTTGACCTACTACTTTAGATTTTGGAGAAGTTTCATAAATTAAAATTTTATTTATTTTTTCTTTCGGAATACTTTTTCTAAGCTCAAAAGTTTTTTTATTTTTAAAAATAGCTGTTACATATTCTGGATTAATCGATAATAAAATTGTTTTCATTTTTCTCCTTTAGATTTTTTTATTCATTTTTCTACATGAATTTTATCAACAACAAAATTTGATGGATATTTATCTTCAGGTCAAATGCCTTTTTCTTTTAAAGTTTTATAATTTATATTATTTTCTTCACCAAAAGCAATATTTCAAGTAAAAAAGGTTATATATTTATTTTTATTAAATCAATCATTTAAATTTTTTGAATCATTTGGAAAAGCCTGTTTATCTTTTAATATTTTTTCAAATTCTTTAAGATTAGAATAATTTATTTCTTTTTTAAAATGTTCTTGAACTACACCAATTCCTGTGATTGCAGATTCATATCATTTATTTTTTTGAGCTTTTCTATAAATTAATAAATTATCATTTTTTCTTAAATTAAAAATATCATTCATATTATGCACATAAGCTTTTGTTATTCCCATTTTATAAGGATTAAAATAATTTTTTTTATTTTTTAATTTAGCAGTTTGTAAAAATTCATCATGTCATTTGGATTCAATAGGTAATATTACATTTTTGTTTTCTAAATTAATTTTTGGGAAATATTTTTTTCAATTATTTTCTTTATTTTTGAAATAAACATTAATTTTTTTAAAAAGATAATTTTCAATTTGATTTTTTCTTTTTCTATTTCCAATTAATTCAAAACCATAAGTTTTAGAAATTTCAAATAATTTTTCTTTTTCTTCATTATTTTTTATAATTGAAAAATAAATTTCTTCAATTTGTTTTTCAATTGCTTCATAAATTGCATAAAAAATAACAAATTCTGTAAAATTTTTTATATTATTATTAGATTTAATGGTAGTAATTTTTAATCTTTTCTTTTTTTCTAATAAAATGTTACCTTCATTAATTTCTTCATCTTCAATTTTTAAACCTATAAAAGCTTCAAGTTTATTATTTTTTATTCAATAATAACCTTTTTTATTTGGATCATTAATTGCTTTTTCATATCATTGATCAAATTCTTCATAATCATTTCTAATTGAATCAAAAAAAGAATCATTTTTATAGTCTATATCAAAACCAATATCACTAATTTTTAATTCCATTTAATTATTATAAATAAAATATATTTATAAAAAAAATAAAAAATAAAAATAAAGATAATATTTTTATCCATTTAAATTAAAAATCATAATTATATATAAACTTAATACTATGTTTAATATTTAAAAAATAATGAATAATTTTTATATGTTTTATTTTTTAATGTTAGTATAGAATTTCCTTTTTTCAAAGTAAATTCTATTTTCTTTTATTAAATTATTTATTATATTTTTTTAACTTTTGAAACTCTAAAATTTTTCTTTCAATTGAAGTAATTGTTTTATATTATTTTTTTGAATTTTTATTATTTTTCATAGAAATAGAACTAATTTTATAATCACCTCTAGAATTCATTATTAGAATTTTTATAATCATTTGAAAAAGATGATAATTTTAAATATTAATTTGTTATAAAATTTTTTTATTCTTATAACTAATAATATATTCATAATTTTTTCTATAAGTATTAATTATTTTTTTGTTTTCTATTAGAAGATTCATCAATTATTTTTCTTCAAATTAATGTGTTAATATTATTTTTGTTGAATATATCATTTATCAATATTTTTAAAAATACTTTCTCTAAATTTTAAGAACTAAATTAAATTTAAAATCAACATCAATCTTTTTTATAATAAAATCAAAATAGTTTAGAATATCTTCATTTTTAAGGATTTAATTTATTATTCCTTTTTCAATTCTTTTTTAATCATCATTTAAATAAATTGATGATGTATTATTTATTTATTTCTTGCTTGCTCTTTAGTCATTTTTTAAAAAAAAAAAAAAAAAATCGATAAATTCTTTAAGACATAATAAATTATTCAAAAATTTTTAAAATTATAAAATAAAATTAAAAAATATAAAAATATAAACTTATTTTTTGTAAAAATTACAAATTATTTATTATATTCTATAATATTACTATGAAAATTATTGATGAAAGTAAATTAAGGGGTAAACCAATTGATTTAAAAGAATCAAAAAAAATAATAATAATTTTAAATAGTAGAATTAAAAAATTTGCAAATGGTCAAAAAATTTTATTGATTAAAAATGAAGACAATCCTTTTTATTTAAAAAAAACAAAAATAAATTATGAATCTAATTTTTCTATTTTTTATCGAATATGAAAAGACATAATTAATAAAAAAATTAAAAAAGGAGAAATAGAATATATTCAATTTAATTTACTTGATAAAAAAATTAAAAATTTAAGATCAATTGCTATAAATATTTCAGAAATTAATTCTTCAGATCCAAGACTTATTTTGCTTTGAAATTTTAATTCAGAAATAAAAATAAATATATGGTTTAAAAAAAATAAAATAGGTCTTTATTCTAAAAAAGAATTTATTGATGAATTTATTCATTTTGATATATCAAAAAGAGAAGATTGATTTAAATTTTTATATTTTTTTCCAACAAATGAAAATCCACCATTAAAAGGTATAGGTTGAAAAAAAATTGCTAATCTAATGGAAAAAAATAATTTAGATGAAAATAGAATAAATAATTTAGAAAAAATAATAAATGAGATGGCTTAAATGATAAAAGATTATAAAAAATATTTTGTTTTTGTTCAAAATCATAAATTTATTTTTGCTCCAAATTCATCTGGAAAAACATTATTTTCTGAATCTCTTTTAGAAGTTAATTCTGAAAATAATGATTATATTTTATTAGAAAAAGATAAAGTAGAATCAATTATAAAAAATGAATTGCTTGATTTTAAACCAAATCAAAATTTAGATAAAGATTGAAATCTTAATATAAATAAAAATAATTATGCTTGAATAAGTAAAAATGATATAGATTATATTAATTCAATAATGAATATAAAAGTTAAAAATTTAAAAATTTATAATTTAGAATCAAAAGAAAATGATAATAAAATTTTTTTTAAAAATCTCATCATAAAAAAAGGAAATAAAAAATATAAAATAGACAAAATAACTAAATTAAAAAATGATTTATCTAAAAGTGAATATGAACTTTTTATTTTGTTAATATTAATTTTAAATTTTTATAATCTAGAAAAAAATCTTATTCTTGATGATCCAATTGAATTTTCTTCATGAGAAAATGAAAGAATATTTGTAGAATTTCTTTCTTATTTATTTGATAAAAAATTAAATACAAAAATAATATTTTTAACACATAGAATTTCTTTATATAAAAAAATGATGGGATTAAATAAAAAAGCAATTTACAATAAAACAAAACCAAGTTTTATTTATTTTATTGATAATATTCCTTTTTGAATAAACAATTATAATCCAAATTTTTTAAATTCATATTTTGAAAAATATTTCTTTAATAAAAACCCAACTTATAAAAGAATTCATTTAGAACAAACAAGTTATAGATTATTTTTTAAAAATATTAATGATGAAACAAAAAATTTAGATAATTTAAATGAAAATCAAAAAAATATTTTAAATCAAATTGAAAATGAATATAAAAAAAATACTTTAATGATGAAAGAAATGAATATTAAAGATTTAGATAATGAAATATTAGATGATAGTTATAAATTAGATTTATTTTGTTTTATAAATAAAAAATATATTTTTATAAGTATTATAAGAAATTCAATTATTGAAAATGCAAAATTTTTACTTAATAATGATACAATTGAAAAATTATCTCAAATTAATATAAAAG
>CAKNAO010000042.1 GCA_929200685.1 uncultured bacterium
CTTCATTTGTTTTATTAATAATTTTTATTAATTTATTTGAATAATTGTATTTGATTTTATTATTTAAAAAATCTTTTTTATCTAAAGTTTTTATTTTGGTTTTTGGATAATATTTAATATCCAAATCATAATCAATAAATTTAATTGTATCTTCTTCAAATATAGCTGGACTAGCAAGATTTGTATAATAATATGGTCCATCATTTCTAAGTAAAACTGTTGTATTATAAAAATCTTTTTTAGGAAAACGCCATATAAAAGGTTCTTTGATAATTCATTTTTGTTTATTGTTTTCTATGACTTTAGTTTTATACATAAATAAAATACATTCATTTAAATCACATTTAATTACTTTAACACCATTATATTGTCTGTATAATGTTCCATCATGTTTATATGCTTGAATATTAACAATTGTTCCTTTTTTTAACTTCATAATTATCCTTGTTTAAAATTTGTTTTTTAATCTATTAATATTATAGGTTAATATATTAATATGAGATTAAGAAATGATCCAAAAGCAAAAAAAGAATTATTTAATTCTCCATATTTAATAAAAAATTTTCCATATAAAATTTCAAAAAATACAATAATTGAACTTGGAATGGGAAAAGGCAAAATGATTACTCAATTTGCATTATTAAATCCAAACAAAAAATATTTAGGAATTGAAAAATATGCAACTGTTGCTCATAAAGCAATGAAAAAAGCAAATAAAAATAAACTTAATAATTTTTATATAATTTGTCAAGATATAAAAAATATTAACAATTTAATTAGAGGAAAAACAAAAATTATTTGATTAACTTTTCCAGATCCTTGACCCAAGAAAAAACACGCAAAAAGAAGATTAACTCATATTAATTTTATTAATTTATATAAAAATATTCTTTTAAAAAATGGATTAATTAAAATAAAAACTGATAATGATAAATTTTTTAATTGAACATTAAAACATTTAAAAGAAAATAATATTAAAATTCAAAATATTACTAAAAATTTTCATAATAGTATTTATTCTAAAGAAAATATAATGACAGATTATGAAAACAAATGATTTTTAAAAAATAAAAAAATTAATTATTTAGAAATAAAATTCTAAATTGTTTTTATAATAATTTTATGAAATTATTAATTGATACTGTTAATGAAGACTTATTTTTATCAATAATTGAAAATAATAGAACACTAGCTTTTATACATCTTGAAAAATATAAACATAAATCTGAAATTCTTCCTTCTATTTATTCTAAATTATTAAAAAAACTTAATATTTCAACGAAAAATATACAAGAAATTTATGTTGTAAATGGCCCTGGTTCTTTTATGGGAATAAGAGCAGGTCTTGTTTTTTCAAAAACTTTAGCTTTAGTAACTAATATAAAATTATATTCATTAGATAATTTAAGTTTTATTTCAATGGGTAAAGAAGGAAAATATTATATTGATGCTAAAGGTGGAAAATCTTATATTGGTACTTTAGAAAATCAAAAAATGAAAATTGAAATTGGAGAATTTAAACAAAATTCATTTATTAATTATAAAAATTTAATTGATAATCCTGAAATTTATTTACAAAAATTTAAGAAAGTAAAAAATATATTAAAATTCAAAGAAAATTATATAAAAAAACCTCAGATTGGAGGTAATTAAAATTAAAATATTAGCAATTGAAACTTCACATGATGATACTTCAGTCTCTTTATATGAAAATAAAAAAATAATTAAAGAGTATACCATTTCACAAACTAAATTTCATAAAAATTTTGGTGGAACAATACCAGAATATGCTTCAAGGCATCATGCTCAAACAATTATTAAAATTTTAAATAATTTTAAAAATAAATATGATTTAAATGATATTGATCATATTGCTTTTACTAGAAAACCAGGATTAATAGGTTCTTTACATGTCGGTAGAATATTTGCAAAAGCTCTTGGATATGCATTAAATAAAAAAGTTTTTCCAATTAATCATATTCATGGTCATATTTTTGCTTCTGCATTCAATCATAATATTATTTATCCAGCAATTGCTTTAATTGTTTCTGGTGGTCATACTCAAATTTGACATTTAGATTCTCATTATCCAAAAGATATTAAGCTTCTAGGAGGCACAAAAGATGATGCAATAGGAGAAGTATTTGATAAAGTTGCAAGAAAACTTAAATTAGGTTTTCCTGGTGGACCTTTTATTGATGGAAAGGCAAAAAAAGGAGAAAAAATAATTGATTTTTCTATTAAAAATGATAAAACATATGATTTTTCATTTTCAGGTTTTAAAACTAAAGTAATTAATTATATTAATAGTTTAGAACAAAAAAAAGAAGAAATTCATATCCAAAATATTTGTGCAAGTTTTCAAAATCATATTTTTTCTCCTTTAATTATCAAAACTAAAAGAGCAATTAAAGAATATAATCCTAAATCATTAATTTTAGGTGGTGGAGTTTCAGCAAATTCAGAATTAAGAAAAAAAATATCTAAACTTCATCCAAATACTTTGATTCCAGAAATAAAATACACAACTGATAATGCTTCTATGATTGCAATTACTTCACATTTACAAAATGGTGATTATGATATATAATGTAAAATTAAATAATGGAGTCTTATGTTAGATAAAATTAAAATTATATTTATTGATTTAGATGGAACACTTTTAGATATAAATCAAAATGGAACTCATGATATTTCAAATAAAAATAAAGAAGCAATAGTAAAAGCAAAAAAAGAAGGTAAACACATTATTATTTCAACCGGCAGATCAGAGATGCAGGCTGAAAAATATTTATCTAAACTTAATTATACTTATGCTGTTACTGGTAATGGTTCAATTATTTTAAAACATAATAGAATTATCAGAAAAATTGAAATGAATATTCGCACAACATTATTATTAGTTAATTATGTTAGAAAAAATAAATTATTAATTAAAGTTGATGGTAATAGAAATGTTTACAATTGTTATTCATTAATTCAAAAAATATTTGCTAAGAAATTTCGTTTTATTCCTTTTTCAAATATTAATTTAGATCTTCATAAAAAATATCATAAATTTATTATTTGAGGAAAAAGTAAGAAAAAAATGTTTAATATTCAGGAAGAATTAAAAAATATTTTGGTTGATGTTTCAATTGTTCAATCTACTGGTTGATCTCTTGAAATTACACATAAAGATGCTACTAAAGGTAAGGCAAATTCTTATGTTGCAAGAAAATTTTATGGAATTACTAAAAAAGAAGAAATGCTTCATATAGGTGATTCTATGAATGATTCTACTTGTGTTGATTATATGAAAGTTGTTGCAATGAAAAATTCTTCAAAAGATTTTCATAATTTAACAGATTTAAAAGGACCACACTATAAAAATGGAGGTCTTGCTAAGGTTTTGGCTGGTGAAATAATAGTTGAAAAAAATGAAAATAATTTTTTCAAAAAAATTATTATTTTTTTATTGAAAGTTTTTCAGATCAAGTAATATTTTCTTTTTTAATATTAATTATTTTTCTTTTTATAACAATTAAAAATAATAGCATTAATGGCATAAATGCAACAATTCTAAAATAAATAAATTGATTTTTAATTGATGTTAAATTTAATAAAGAATAAAATAAAAAATTATAAAATACCAATATGAATGTAAAAACAATTAAAAAAATAATTTTATGTTTAATTATTTTTATATTTTTTATTCATAAATAAATTAACAAAATGCATAAAATAAAAACAATAAGATAATAAATAATTCCTTGAATTAAATTTCAAATATTATTGTTAAATGAATCAATAATTGCTTCATCAAGTAATATTAAATCAATAAAAGATTTTTTTGAATTAATTAATAAATAAATGCTTGTAGAAAAAAGACAAACCAAGATAATAAGTGGCATTATAATTTTTACTTTATTTAATTTAATATCTATTTTTTCAAGTATTACTAAATGACCAAATAAAATAATAAATAAATATGAAATAAATGCAATTACTGTTAAAGTAAGGGCCCCCATTGAACTTAAAGGATAAATTCATAAAGATAAAATAATTAATATTGGTGAAAGAATTTGAACTCAAAAAAGCGAGGCTTTTTGTCCACTATAAATTGTATAGATAAAACCCACAAGTATGCCAAGCATACTAATTGTTAAAAATAATCTTGGTTCTAAAAATCAAATGTTCAAAACAATCATGCCATATATTAAACCATAACGTCTTCTTGAATATAAAATAATATTAAAAGCAATTTGAATTGCAAATAATATTAAATAAATTCCAATCATAGAATCAATTGATCAACCAAAATTAGAAGTTGTTAAAAAGAAAAATGTCATTAAAAAAGAAATAAAATAATCTAATCAATTTTTCATTTTAGAATATTCTATAACAAATGAAGAAATTGCATTGTAAATTATAAATATTGCAATTGTTGAAAATACTCATTTAGATAAAAATAAATAATTTATATTTGTAAAATTAGCAATTATTTTTTTGTATAAAATTCACATTTGAAATGTATTATTTTGTTCTTGAATTTTTAAATTTAAATAATTATTTAAAATTCCATTGAATAAAATTGGAAAAAATAACATTGAAAAAAACATAAAAATAACATGGAACCAATTAATTTTAATTTTTTTAAATGAATCACGTTTTGTGAATAAATATATTATTTGTAAAATTTCTTTTATAAAAAATAAAACAACATAATAAGTTATAGAGGGATTAAATCATATAAAAATAAAAAAAGTTAAAAATGTAATTGTAAAATATATTAATGTTCCAAAAATTATTGAAGAAGATTCATTAGATTCAAAAATATTATTAACTTTTGAAAAATGTTTTCCTAATAAAAAAATCTCTCCACATATAAAAAAAATTAAAAAAAAACTTAAAATAAAATAATATGACACAATACAAAAATTATACTTGTTATAATAAATTTATATATTAAATGGCGCTATAGCCAAATGGTTAAGGCAATAGTTACTGGAGCTATGATTTATCGGTTCGAATCCGGTTAGCGCCTCCATAATGCATCTATAGCTCAATTGGATAGAGTGCTTGGTTACGGCCCAAGAAGTTGAGGGTTCGAGTCCTTCTAGGTGCACCATATATGATAAAAATCACCAATAGGAGTTTTAGTTATGACAAAATTTTCTAATTCAATAATAATTGGCGGACCAATTATGTCTGGTAAAACAACTATAATAAAAAAACTTTCTCAAAATTATTATTGTGAAACTTCAAAAAATGATGAACTTCAAAATGTTTTATTAACTCAATCATTTGAAGGAGATGAAGTTGCTGCCCCTATTTATGCATTTGATAAAATGCTTGTTCGTTTTGATAAATATAAAGAGTTTTGTAATAATAAAGAAGTTACATTTTTTAGTAGTTCAATTTTAGAAGATCATTTTTTTGCTTATTTGTTTTTTAGTCATAAAAAAAATATTTGAAATTATTATAATTCAATTTGAAACGATAAAATAAAAAAAATAGTTAATAAACTTGGAATTCCTAAAATGTATTTTCATCTCTCGATAAATTGAAAAAATTTTAAATATAGATTAAAAAAAGAAAACAATAAAAATAAATTAAATTTTTTTAATAATAATAAAAAATATTTTAAAAAATTAATTAATCAATATGACAAATATATGATTAATT
>CAKNAO010000043.1 GCA_929200685.1 uncultured bacterium
CTTCGGAACTTCCTAAAAGTCGATAAGCATATTGTGTTGTATAAGAGTTTTGAGAATTAACTTCTTTAAGGCTTACATCAATATTATTTTTATCATATTTTCAATTAAAAGCTCCTCTTTTAAATTCATTTTTTTTATCATAATCAAGATCTATTTCATCTCCATAATAAAAAGATATTGTTCCTGGAAGAATTAACAATAATGTAAATGCTATTCTTGCTTTGATTAAATCACCATTAAAAAATTGGGTAATTCTAGGAACATCATGAGAACTTACTAAATTAAATAATCCTTTGTTAATTTCATTTGAATATTTATATTTATTTTCAATATAGTAATTAATAAAGTTTTTTAAATTTAATTTATTATTTTTGAATAAATTATTAATTATATTTTCTCTAAAATAATAATTCATTGAAGAATCAAATTGATCACCTCTTAAAAATATGATAGGATCATATCAAATTTCTCCTAAAAGAACAATGTTTGAATTAATTTTTTTAATTTTTGTTCTAATTTTTCTTCACATTTCAAATGAAACTTCATCAGCAACATCCATTCTTCAAGCATCAATTCCTTTTTTAGTTCAAAATTCAATAATTTCTAAAATATATTTAGATGTATCTTTATTATGTCAATTAAGACGAGGCATATTAGGAGTATTACCAAATGTTGAGTAAGCTTTATTTAAATGAAAATTTTTATATTCATTTGCAGGTTTTAAATTATCAAAATTTCTTATTAAAAATCAATTTTTATATTGAGAATTTTCTTTATTTTTTAAAACATCAATTCAAAAAGGATGATCTGAACCGACATGATTAAATACACCATCAAGCATGATTTTCATATTTCTCTTTTTAAGTTCTTTAATAAGAGTTTCAAAATCTTTCATTGTGCCTAAATCATGATCTATTTTTTTATAATTTATTGTGTCGTATTTATGATCACTACTAGCTAAAAATATTGGGTTTAAATAAATTCCATTAAAACCTAAATTTTTAACATAATCTAATTTTTGAATAATACCTTTTAAATTTCCACCAATTTTTGCATGTTCATCATCATAATTAGTAATTAATTTTTTATTAGTAGAAGAATAAAATTTATCTGGAAATATTTGATATCAAGAAGTTTTTTTTCATCATTCAGGTAAACCAATATATTTTCCTATTGAAGAAAAATTTCAAGTAAATGAAAATGAATGATAATTAAATTTATTTGTCTCTTGAAATTTTATAAACCCAAATTCTCCATAAGAATATTTTTTGTTTTTATATTCAAATACAAAAAAATATTTAAAACGTTTTTCAAGTAAATTTATTTCAAAAGTATAATATTCAAAAAATTTATCAACTTCTTTTTTTATTCAATTTTTTTTGTAACTACAATTTCAAAATTTATTTTTCCAAGTTTTTCCAAGTTTTTTTCAATTATAAGGATCATCATAATAAATTTTTACATTATTAATTTTATTTAATGGGGATTTAAGAATAGCAACATAAGTTCCATCTTTTTTTTGGTAACCCAATATATTATCCACTCTATGATATAAACCTATAATTTTCATTTGTTAACTCTTTTCATATTTTTAAATTATTTTAAAAAATATTTGATATTTTTTGATAAATTTTAAAAAACGCTCAATAATATGAGTATTTTTATTTTGTTAATAAAATTTTATTAAGAATTTTCTTTTGCAATATAAGCTTCAATTTGTTTTATAAATTCATTAGTAAGAGCATCTGAAATTAAATCAATATTAGCATCACTAACACCAGCTGAAATAATTTGATTTAATTCATTTTTTTTAGTTTCAACTGTTGAACCATATGCTGCTCAAATTCCATTAAATGCAGCATCAGTAGGTTTTTTATAAACATTTCCTAATGAATCATATACAGCTGCTGGAATTGAACTTTTATCTTTATAACCACTAGCATTATCTGAACCATCTCCTGCTGCTTTGAAATATGTTTTAGCTTGAACAGTTGGTGATAATTTCCCAGTTTTTTCATAAAGTTCTTTTGCATATTTTTTATCATAAAAATATGAAATGAATTTTTCTGCTATACTTTTTTCTTGACTTGTCATTCTAGCATTCATAACATAATGTCAACCTCCACCTCATTGATTTCAATCACTAGGCGCTGGTGAAGCAAAAAGTTTGTTTGAAGTTCCTGAACCTGACATTTCTTGAAGACTATTTGAAGATCATGGACCTTCAATTAATGAAATTTTATCTTTATTTGTTGATCAAAATTCGTTAACTTTTGGACTAGCTTTTTGACCATCACCTAAAAATGAATCAGGACTCATTTGGTTTCCAGCACCAGCCAATTTGTTTGCTTCTTGAATTTTTTTAACAATTTTTTGAAAACCTAATTTTACAAATTTAGTTCATTCACCTTTTTTAGTTTCAGATGAACTTGTTTTAATTTCTCCAAATTCAACATCACCAGCATCAGGATTTGTTACAACAATATCTTTTAAATTAGCAGCAGTGTCTTCTCTTTGAGTTGGTCCTGAACTTGTTTTGCTATCAGAAGTATTGAAAAATCCTGCTGACATTCATAAATTAGCAAACTGAGTAACTACAAGTTTTTGCGGAGAAGAAGTTTGCCCACCTTGTTTTCCATTTTGATGAGTATGAAATGTTACCATTGCTTCAACATTTTGAGGAACACCATATAATTTTGAATCATGAATTGCATCTTGTGCTGAACTTAAAATTGTTGGTCTATTTTCTGAAGTTGGAAAATGTTCACTTAAATAAGATGATGATAAATTTTGACTAAATGATGTTAAAGCCTTTTTTTCAATGAATTTTGATAATTCATTACCAGGGATATGAAAAATATCAGAAACTGCTTCTTCATCTCTAATTCCTTTGTTATTAATCTCTTGTAAACCAGGATTACCAACAAGAACTCTAATGTCTTTGATTCCTTTTTCTTTTAATAATTCTTTATTATTCTCTTTAAAATCTTTGATTATAGTATCATAAATTGGTTTTCATGAATTTTCATTAATTGAAATATTTACAATTTTTGACATATCTTCTTTTTCTTCATCATTACCACAAGAAATTGCAGTAGCTATAGGTAAAGAAATTGTAGTTAAAGTTGTTAACATTAAAAAATTTTTTTTCATTTATAAATTCCTTTCTATAAAAATTAAATATAATTTTTGAATTTTTATCCTAATTTTTATTTAGGATATCATAATTATATAAAAAAACCATTTTTTTATAATTTGTATATACCAATAAAATTACTTAATTTTAAAAGTTGTTTTTTTATCAAACAAATGTATATATTTGTTATTAAATGATATTCATAATTTGTCTCCAATTTGATATTTAATTTGTTTGAAAACAGTAACTTGAATATATTTATTAAAACTATACTCTAATGTTATTACTGTATCTTTACCAGTTAGTTCTGAAACAACTACCGAACATTCTAATGCATCATTTTTTGGTTTTTTTTCATTTACAAAAATATTTTCAGATCTAATTCCAATAACAACTTTTTGTTTATTTTTTAATTTTTTAAATAATAAAGAAGGGATTTGAATTTCTTTTTTAGTTTCATCAAGAATTATTTTTTTATTTTCATAAGTACAATCTAATAAATTCATTGAAGGAGAACCAATAAAACTTGCTACAAATAAATTGTTTGGATTATTATACATTTCAATTGGAGTACCAACTTGTTGTATTTTTTGATTATTAAATAAAACTATTTTATCAGCCATAGTCATAGCATCTAATTGATCATGAGTAACATATAAAGTTGTTGAATTTGCAAGTTTATGAATTTTTACAAGTTCAATTCTCATTGAATCTCTAAGCTTAGCATCCAAATTTGACAAGGGTTCATCCATTAAAAAAATAGATGGTTTTCTAACTACTGCTCTACCAAGAGCAACTCTTTGGCATTGTCCACCTGAAATTTCAGAAGGTTTATTAAATAATAAATGATCAATTTGTAAAATTTTAGCAACTACTTTTACTCTTTTATCAATTTGTTCTTTTTTAATTCCTTTTATTTTTAGAGAATATGCCATATTTTTATAAACTGACATGTGCGGATAAAGAGCATATGATTGAAAAACCATGGCAATATTTCTATCTTTAGGTTCTAAATTATTTACTTTTGTATTTCCAAAAAAAAGTTCACCTTTTGTAATTGAGTTAAGTCCTGCAATCATTCTAAGAAGAGTGGTTTTACCACATCCAGAAGGACCTAACAAAACAACAAACTCACCACTTTTAATATTTAAATTAATATTTTCAAGTGTATATTTAATATTTCCCATGTATCTTTTTGAAATGTTTTTAAATTTTATATCCACATTTTATCCTTTTACTCCACCAGCTGTTATGCCACCAATTAAAAAATTTCTTAATAATATAAAAAATATTGATATTGGTATTGCAACAAGCAATGCACCAGCTGCAAATGCAGATTGGTCTAATTTTTGTTGATTAGTAATTAAAATTCTAATACCTCTTGCCAATGTAAAATCTTCATCTTTTGTTAATAATAAACCCGGTAAAATATAATCACCAAAAGGACCAATAAAAGATCAAAGCCCAACAAGAGCAATCATAGGTTTTGTTAATGGCATTATTATTTTAACAAATATTTTTCATTGTGAAAGTCCATCAATTTTTGCTGCTTCATCAATATCTATTGAAATTGAATCCATATAACCTTTCATAATAAATGTATTACCAGCAACTCCACCCCCAATATAAATAAAAATTAAAATTGTTAAACCACTAATTGCATAATTTTGCTTTAAAACAGTATATAAAACATAAAATACTGTTAAAGCTGATAAAGTTGGAATCATTTGGAGAAGCATAACAGAAAGAAGTGAACTTTTTCTACCTTTAAATCTAAATCTTGAAAATGCATAACCCATAAATAAAGCCGAAAAAATAGTGCATATTGAAGTTATAACTGAAACATAAATTGTATTTTGCATTCACAATAAATAATTAGTATTATCGAATAATCTTTCAAATGAATTAAAACCAAATTCATAAACTCCAACATTTAAATAATTAATTGCTCTATCATTTAAAGTTGCTTTTACTAGTTCACCTAATGGTCATAAAATTATTAAAGCTCAAAATATCAAAAATCCATATGAAATAAGTAATTTTATTCAACCTAATGGAGTAAGTGGAATTTCATCTGATAAATAAAGTTTTCTATAAATTGCTTTATTTTTAATCAATGAATTTACATCTTTTATTC
>CAKNAO010000044.1 GCA_929200685.1 uncultured bacterium
CCCCTTAAATAGGGGAGATTTTATTAGATTAAGGTTTTTATATATGCCTATAATTGGTAAAACTTCTATAATATTATTTTCATTATTAAATGATATAAATCTATTAAATAAAGAACAAAAAATTTATTCAAAATGAATTGATATTAAAAATTTACTTGAAGTTTCATTTCAAGATTTAGAAATTGCTAAAAATAAATTAGAAGCAGTTGGTTTATTAACAACATTTGAAAAATCAAATAATAGTTTTTTTATTTATTCATTAAATAAACCTTCAATTACTGAAGTTTTTAAAAAAAATTGTATTTTGTATAAAAAATTAATCTCAAAAGTTGGTGAACAACTTTTTGAAAAAATTCATTTTAATTTTAAAATTCCAATTTTATTAAAAGATGAGTATAAAGATATTACTTTAAAATATCAAGAAGTTTTTGATATTGAAAATAATTTTAATGAAAATAACACTCTTGAAACTCCTTTATATAATTATGATTCAATTGAAGAAGCAATTCAAAAACTTAATTCATTACAATTTATTAATTATCTTACTGAAAAAAAACCAAGTCCTTCTCAAATAAATATGATAAATAGAATAAATATTCAAAATTTTAATCATTTTTCATTAAATTTAATACTTAATTATTCTTTTGAAAAAAACGGAAAAATTGTTAATGCATTTGTAGAAAAAATTGCTAATGATTTTATTTCAAGAAATATTTTTTCTTTTGAAGAAGTTGAAAAAGAACTTGAAAATGCCAAAAATAATTCTCCAAAAACTAATGTTGAAATCGAAAAAACTCCTAATATAAATAAAAAATGAGAAGATATTTTTGATGATTTAGGAATAGACATATAATGATTTTGGATGTTGAAAAAATTTTAAAAAATTTATTAAAAAACAAAAAAATTTCAAATAGAGTTGAAGAACTTGATTTAAATACAAAACAATTAATTGATGCTATTCCTATATTGATAGATATGAATGAAGAAAAAGAAGATAATATTAAAAAAACACTCACTTCTTTTGATTTAATTAATGGTAAAGTAAAAAGAATAGTTGTTCTTTCAAAATATGGTAAAAAAATTCAGTATTCAAATAATGTTGTTACTCAAAAAATTAATCCAATTGATTTTGAAGAAAAAAATATATTTTATAGAGAAGAAAATAGGAAAATTTTAATAAATAGTTTTGCTGAAATATTAAAAAAACCTTTTGAAAAACAAAAAGGTTTATATATTTATGGAAAACCTGGAATTGGTAAAACATTTATTATGAAACGTTTTGTTAAAACTCTTGCTCAAAAAAATAATAAAGTTGGTTTTATTAATGTTTCTAATTTGGTTTCAAATGTTAAAAGATCTTTTAATGAAGAAAATACTTATCACAAAACACTTTCTATTTTAAAAGAAGTAAATTATTTATTTATTGATGACATTGGTAGTGAAATAATTAGTTCTTGATTTAGAGATGAAATACTTTTTTCTATTTTAAATGAAAGAGTTGAAAAAAATAAAGTTACATTTTTTTCATCAAATTATTCAATTTCAAATTTACAAAAATTAGAAGCCAAAACAAGTAATCAAAAATATTTAGATATAAATAAATCAATTAAATTAATTAGCAAAATTAAAGCACTTTCAATTGAAATTCATTTAAAAGGAGTTAATAAAAGATATTAATTTTTAAATAAAAAAAATAGTATAATTTTTAGGTTAAGTAATATTTTTAACAAATTAAAAAACAAAATTAACGTAAAAATAAGGAGAAAAATGACAAAAGTCGCAATAAATGGATTTGGTAGAATTGGAAGGTTAATATTTAGGCAACTTGCTAAAGATTTTTCAATTGAAATAGTGGCAATTAATGATTTAACTGATGCTAAAACTTTATCTCATTTATTAAAATATGATACTGCTCATGGAAGATATGATGGTATAGTAGAAGAAAAAAATGGTAGTTTAATAGTTGATGGTAAAAAAATTAAAGTTATTGCTGAAAGAGATCCTAATAAATTACCTTGAGAAAAATTAGATGTTGATATTGTTGTTGAATCAACAGGTTTTTTTGCATCAAAAGAAACTTCTCAAGCACATTTAAATGCCGGTGCTAAAAAAGTTTTAATTTCTGCTCCAGCAAAAGGAGATTTAAAAACAATAGTATATTCAGTTAATCATAATACATTAACTTCAAATGATAAAATTGTTTCAGCAGCTTCATGTACAACAAATGCACTTGTACCGCTTGTGCATGTTTTAAATGAAAAATTTGGAATTGAAAAAGGTTTTATGACTACAATTCATGCTTATACTGGTGATCAAGGAACTCAAGATAGACCACACAAAGATTTAAGAAGAGCAAGAGCAGGGGCAGCAAATTTTGTCCCAACAACAACTGGAGCAGCAATAGCAGTTGGTAAAGTTCTTCCAGAATTAGAAGGAAAGCTTGATGGTATAGCAGTTAGAGGACCAGTTCTTACAGGTTCATTAGTTGATCTTGTTGTTGAGTTAAAAGATTCATCAGCAACAATTGAATTAGTAAATGCTGCAATTAAATCATTTACTTCTGATTCATTAGAATATACAGAAGATCCAATTGTTTCATCAGACATAATTGGTTCAATAGCAGGTTCAATATTTGATGCTGGAATGACAAAAGTTCTTGAAGTTAATGGAAAAAAAATGTTTAAATTTTTAACATGATATGATAATGAAAATTCATATGTTTCACAATATGTAAGAGTTTTAAAACATTTAGCTCAAATTTAAAAAATAATTTTAAATTCAAAATTATTTATGTATAAATTTATTTTATCTTCAAATAAAATTAATAACTATTTAAAAGGACATTTAAAAGAAATTTGTTTTATTGGAAGATCAAATGTTGGTAAATCAACATTAATTAATTCTATTACTAATCAAAAAAAACTTTCAAGAGTTTCAAACACACCAGGAAGAACAAGGCATATTAATTTTTTTCAAGATGAAAAAAAAAGAACTTTGGTTGATCTTCCGGGTTATGGATATTCTAAAATGTCTAAAAAAGAAAAACTTGAAATAATTATTATGATTGAAAATTATTTTCAATTTAGAAAAGAATTAATAAAAACAATGCTTCTCATTGATTTAAAAATAGGACCTACAAAAGATGATTTATTAATGATTGACTTTTTAAAAAAACAAAATAGACAATTTTTTATTATTCTCACTAAATCAGATAAAGCAAATCAATCAAAAATGCACAATACAATTTTAAAAATAGAAAAAATAACAAAAAATTATATTATAATTTCTTCATTAAAAGGTAAAAACATTGATAAACTTAAAAAAATAATAAATTTATTTTTTAATTCAAAAGAAAGGCAACAATAAATGGAAGATATAGTATTATCAAATTTAAAAAGTTTATATTCTAGTTCTTATATTTCAATAATTATTTTCTTTTTAATTTTATTAATTGGATTTTTTGTAGGTTTTATAAATGGTATAAGAACTTCACTTTATTTTTTAATTTTTAATATTGTAATTATTGGAATTTATTTTGCTATAAAAAAACCTTTTGATGATTTTATGAAAAAAATTTATAGTAATTTAGGATGAAGTATTACAAAAAATCAATTCTTTTATCCAATTGTTTATGCAACTTATTTATTATTTGTAAATTCTTTTATAATAAATATTTATTTCTTTTTTAGAAAAAAGTTAAAACAAACAATAAGATTTACTAAACAAGAAGGAAGATCAATTATATTTTCAAGAATTGGTGGTGGTTTAATTGCAGTTTTAACCTCTCTTCCATTTGCAATTGTAATAATGCAAATATTTGTTGTTATATTTGGTTCTGATACATTCACAAATTATGTAACAAATTATTTATTTAGATATTTAACATTAGAAAATATAGAAGAATATTCTAATATTGAATTATCTAAATATGTTGAATATTGAAAAAAAATATTTTAATTAATAATTTATTTTTAAATTTTATATAATTAAAAGAGTTATTTTAAAGTTCCTATGCTTAAGCATTGAACCCAAAGGAGACTAATTTAAATGAATAATTATGAAATTATGATCATTGTTGATCCCAAAGAAGATTTAAAAAATATTGAAAAAATGTCAAAAGAAATTTTTAAAGATGGATTAATTAAATTTGAAAAAATGAGTAGAACTAATCTTGCTTATCCAATTAACAATTCAACAACCGCTCATTATGTATTGTTAAATCTAAAAACTAGTGATAAAGAAATAAAAGAATATACAAATAAAACAAATATTTCTAAAACAATTTGAAGACAATTAACAATTAATTTAGATACTGAAAGAGCTGTTGATTCACTTAAAAATATGAAAAAATTTGAAGAATGAAAAGCTAGAAAAGAAATAGAAAAATCTACAAAAATAGTAAATTCTAATTTTTTCAAAAATAATACATTAAAACAAGGAAAAAAATAATGAATAAAGTACTTTTAGTAGGAAGACTTGTTAGAGATCCCGAATTACAAGAAACAACTTCTGGTATTAAATATACAAGATTTACTATTGCTGTTGATAATCCCTTTTCAAAAGATCAATCAGCTGATTATGTTCCATGTATAGCATGAAGAAATAGATCTAATTTTGTTTCAAATTATCTTAATAAAGGTGATCTAATTTCTTTAGAAGGTAGATTTTCAAGTTCAAATTATCAAAATAATGAAGGTAAAACTATTTATGTTTATGAAGTTACTACTGAAAATATTCAAGGACTTGAGAGTTTGGAAATAAAAGCAAATAGACAAAAAGTAGAATTAAAAAATCAACCAAATATTTCAATAGATAAAAATGAAATTCAAAATGAATCTTCAAATCCAAAAATAGAAGAAAAAGAAAAAGAAGAAAAAGAAGAAGAATTAAACAATGATGTTCCATGAGAATTGGATTTATAGGAGAAAATTATGGTTTTTATTAAAAAGAAAAAGAAAATTATTAAAAGAAAAACTAGAAATATGTTTTTACCAAAAAATGTTAAATATGTTGATTATAAAAATGTGGAGTTATTAGAAAAATTTGTTAATTCACATGGAAAAATTCTTGCTGCTAGAGTAACTGGATTAACTTCAAATCAACAAAGAGCAATGTCAAAAGCAATTAAAAGAGCAAGACAAATGGCTCTTATTCCTTATTCAAAAGAAAGAGTAAGAAAAATTTAATTATTCATTATTTTATGTTTTCATTTATATTTTTTTAAAATATATATAAT
>CAKNAO010000045.1 GCA_929200685.1 uncultured bacterium
CCTGTATATACATTCATTTTTATAATCACTAGTTTTATTTGGTTATTACACATTTTCAAAATAATATTATTTATTTCATCAATATTTTTTTCAGATTTATAAAAAAATGCATTTGATTTATTTTTTAATTTAATTCCATTTTTAAAAATAAAATCATGAATATTTTTACTGTAATTTGATTTCTTTTTTTTGTCAATATCACCATCTATTTTAAATCAAATAAAATAATTAATCATTTTTTCTCCCTTTTGTTTGTATTTTTCTACATAAATTAATTGATTTTTCAAAAATTCAATCTTTATCTTTATTTATTTTTTCCATTGAATTTAGTGATCTTAAACTTAAAAATATTTCCTTTTTACTTTTTAAATGTGCAAATCCATTTCGAATATTTCTTACATTTTTAAGAGCTATAATTAATTCTTTTTTTTCTTTTTTAGTTGAAAAACCCATAAATTTATTTTTAAAAATATCTTTTCTTAAAGAATTTCATAATATTATTTTTTTTCCAAGACTTAAATTTTTAATTTCATAAATTGATAAATTTTTATTTAGATTTTTTAATTTATTTTCAATTTTTTCAATTTCTTTATTTTTAAGATTTTTTGAAGAAAAATATTTTTCTTTTTTTAAAAATAAATCATCATTATCTTTTAAATCCACTAAAATATTTTTGCATAAATAGTGTTCAAGTCTAAGTTCAATTTCATTAATTTTAATATTTTCTTCCACAACTCATTTATTGTACTTTTTTATTTCTGAATCATTTAAATCATTATTTTCTCATCTTTCTTTAAGAGTGTTTAACTTTTTGAAATTAGTTAATTTTGTTTTATTTATTTTACTTATTTTATTTTTTCTCATATTTAATAATTGTATTATATAATTTAATAATGAATTTATCTTTTTATAAAAATATTAAAAATAAAATTATTAATAAATTGATTTTTTTGTTAAATATAAATAATAATTTACTATTTTTTAAAAATTATATTTATAATCAAAATGTATGTTTATAAAAATTGTAATTTTGTTTTAAATTAAGGAGAAAATAAAAATGAGATCTAATTTTAAATTAAATAAAGTCAATATATGATGATGATTATTAACTACATTTGCTTTTGCTAGAATTATGCTTTATATATTGGATCCTTTTCTTTTTAATTTTTCTATAAAAGAATTTGATTTTAAAATTTATTTACATTTTACTTTTCAAGCTAATCTTATGGGATTAATAATTGGTATTCTTTTAATTACTAAAAAAGATTCAATTAATGTTCAAAATTTTAAAATTTTATCAATTGTTTCATTATTAATTGCATGCATTGTTTTTTGAACAATTATTTTTCCTGAACGAGGAACAAAATACTATACTCTTTTTTCTTTTATTGAAACAACAGTATCTCATGGTTTAATACCATTTTTGATAATTATTGCTTTTTTAATTGATTGTAAAAATAGAAAAAATAGTTTTAAATTAAAAATGATTAAAACTACTTTATTATTAATGATTTTTCCAATTTTGTGATTAATAATGGCAGTTATTATTTATTATACAATTGATTATCCAATTTATAGTTTCTTAGATTTTAATAATAAATCAATTATTAAAATAATAATTTATATAACAACAATTTCAGTTTTATTTATTAGTTTTTCTATCTTTTTTATTTGATTAAATAATAAATATATTTTTCAACAAAAAACTAAATAAAATTTAAGAATTAATTTTATGATGATAATAATTGAATTATTTTATTAATTTCATCTTTTTTATTAATTCTTCAATTAATTTCTGTTATTCTATAAATAGGATAACCTTTAGCTTCAATAAATTTTTGTCTTTCAATATCTTTAATCATTTTTTCAAATCCAGAATGATATCTATAACCATCAACTTCAATTCCAAGCATAAATTCATCATTTTTAAGATTTATAATAGCTATATCAACACTATATGAACCAATTAAAAATTGAGTTTGAATTTTTGCTTTTAGAGGTAATTTTAAGTTTTTTGCTAAATGATCATAAACTTTTTCTTCAAAACCAGAATCGAATTTTTCTAGTTTTTTATTAGATTTTAATAAATATTTTTTTCTTTCAATGCTTTTTAGTTCAAGATATCTTAATCATTCTTTTAATACTCTTATTGAATCATTATTAGTTTTAGAAAATATATCTGTTGATTTAATTGATTTAAACACAATCATTTTTTCCATTGCTCTTGAAATAGCAACATTTAAAGCATTTTTACCTTCAGGTCTTGCTACATAAGTAGAACCAAAACGTGCATTTTTATCATAAGCAACTGATACAATAACCAAATTAGCCTCATCACCTTGAATGTTTTCAAGATTTCTTAAAAATAATTTTCCTTTTTCTAACATTTTAATAATAGGGTTATATATTTCTTTATTATAAATAAGTGATTCTATATATTGCTTTTGATTTGAATTAAGTGTTAATAAAATAATTTTTTCAAAATTATTAGCAACTTCAATAAGCTTTTTTAATGCAGCATTAGCTTCTTTTTCATTAGTTCTTGTTTCTCATTTACCATCAACATCATAAACCTCTATAGATTTTTTATTTATAAATTCTTTATTATCTAAAACATCTAAATCACTTTTATAAAATTCTTTAGATGAAAACATCATTAATTCTGAAGATTTTGAACGATAATTTTTTGTAAGCATATATTCTCTTGCTTTTAAGCCTTTTCTATAAGCAAAATCAAGTAAAGAATCAACATCAGTTTCATCTTCATCAAAAAAAGTTGAATTGTCTCTTGTTCTCATTCAATTTGTTGGTTTCATTTGCTGGTGATCACCAGCAATAATTGCTTTTTTACTCATGCAAATAAAAGGAATGCTTTTTTCTAAGTGCATTTGAGAGGCTTCATCAAAAATTGCATAATCATATTCTTTGTTTATATTAATAATTTTAGCTAATGTTTGAGGAGTAGAAACAAAGACACTAAATAATTCTCTAATTATTTTTTTATGTATATTAACAAATTTATAGGGTATTCTTCATCCTGATTTACAATTTTTAAGAAAAGAATTAACTTGTTTTTTTGTTTCTATATTTTTCTTTAATTTTTTAATTTTATTTTTAAATTTTAAAACAAGCAACATTTCTAAATAAAATTCATCACTTTGAAAATTTGTTTTATCATTTTGGAATTTTTTTTCATTTTCTAAATATTTTTCAATTTTATTTAAATTTTCAAGATCATAAATCATAGCTATTTTGTTAAAAAGATTTATATTTTGATTATAAAAATAAAATAATTTTTTTAATTCACGAATTTCTTTAGGATAACGTTTTCAAATAATTCCTTTTTTTTGATAACCTAATCTATTGATTGTTTGTTCAAAATTTTCATCATCATTAATTTCTTTTAAAACATTTTTGTTTGCATCAATAATTTCTTTTGAATTAATTAAATAATTAGATCTATTTGGAGAAATTAAATCTTCTTTTTTAAGGATATTTCAAACTTCAATAAGAACTTTTATATTTTTTTCTTGATTTAATTTTTGTTTTTGATCAAACATTTTTCATTCAGCATCAGTCATTAAAGTTTTTGGATATTCATTATATATATTAATTTTAATTTTTGTTATATAGTCCAATAAATCATTAAAAGGTTTATAAAATAATTTTTTATCTATTTTTTTATCAACAAGACCAAAAAACATAAATTTTGATAATTTACCCATTCTTTCTTTAATAACATCAAGAGCAGCCTTTTTTTCTGATGTAACAATTACACTATTATTATTTATAAGAAGATTAGCAATAATATTAGAAATTACTTGTGATTTACCTGTACCAGGCGGACCTCATATAATGGCATGATCATTAAAAGCACCTATGATAGCTTTTTCTTGTGAAAAATCAGTTGGATTAATTCTATAAATAGATTCTTTATTTTCTAATTTTTTGTTAATTAAACTTTTAAAATCTTTAAGAACATCAACATCAAGAATATCTTCAATTGCATCTTTTTTAATTAGTTTTATTAGTTTATCTCTTAAAACACCACCCGAAGGTGAAATAATCGAGAGAATAATACCAGGTGCATATTGAGGAAGTGTATTTTTAATTTCATCTCTTTTTAAAAAATTGAAATTATCACAAAAATCTATTTTTTTTCCAATAATTTTATTTAATGATTTAGCAAAAATTTCAGTAGCTTCTTTAAGAGAAAATGGTTCTTCTTCATTTAATTTAGGTAATGAAAATGAATCAATATTTTGTAATAAAAATAAAAGTTTTTCATTTACATCAACAGAATCATCTACTGATTTAATTTTTATTTCATTATTTTTTGTTATTAATATTTCTACTTTTTTTAAAACAAGAGGAGCATAAATTGTTTTTGAAAAATTTTTAACTTTAATAAACATCGTCCCAATATATAGTGGTCATGAATTTGTTTGAACTTGTTTATCTAAATATCTATTTTTAAACATTTTTCATTTACTCATTTTTTTACTTTTTTGTCTTTTAATTTTATTAATAATTTCTTCTTTATAACTAAAATTTTTATCTAAAAATTTTTTATCGATTTTTGAAATAAAAATACCATAATGATGAATTATATTGTTAAATTCTTCAAAATTAGAAGTAAATTCAAGAGCTTCAATCATTACATTATCATTAACATCTCTTATTTTGACATCAAATGTTTTATTATTAAAAATTTTTTTATAATCATTATTATTTAAAAGATTTTTAAGATTAAAATTATTAATTTTACTAGACACAAAAGTAGCATTATCCCAATTATTAATACCGAGAAGATTATTAAGCATTTTTCTATATTGTGGTTTATTTTTTAATTTTTTTTCTATACTAGATAATATAGATTTTTCTTGATTGTATTTATTCATTGTATTAATATAATAACAATTTTAAAATATTTTTTAATAATGCAATAATAATTTGATCTTAATATTAAGAAATTAAAAAATTTATTTTAAATATATTTTTAAAAA